>NZ_JAQMUA010000109.1:0-38716 GCF_028330895.1 Kamptonema animale CS-326
AGGCGGGGGAGCTCGCAAGTTGCGATCGGCAGAGAAACCGTAAATTTCGCCCCGATACCGTTGCTGTTGTTTTCAGCGCTAACTGTACCGCCGTGCAGTTCCACCAAATGGCGGACGATCGCCAGTCCCAATCCCAAACCCCCGTAACACCTGGTTGTAGTGCTATCAGCTTGGCGGAAGCGATCGAAAACATAAGGGAGAAATTCAGCAGCAATACCAATTCCCGTATCTATAATCTGAATTTCCGCATAGTCGGCAACTAATTCTAATCGCACCTCTACTTTGCCACCTTCGGGAGTAAACTTAATCGCATTTGATAGCAAATTCCAAACCACTTGCTGCAAGCGATCGCTATCGCCTATAACTTGACCAATATCCGAAATACAGACAAATTCTATTGCAATTGATTTCGTCTCAGCCAATGGCCGCAGAGCATCAATTGCCACCTCAATCACGTACCCCAACGGAATCGGATGCAAATTTAAATTTAGCTTGCCCCGCAGAATCCGCGAAACATCTAGAATATCTTCGATCAGTTGCGCTTGAGATTTAGCATTACGCTCAATTGTTTCTAGAGCTTTATCAATCGTTGGCTGATCGAATTTTTTAGCCCGAAGTAACTTAGACCAGCCAAGAATTGCATTTAAAGGAGTGCGAAGTTCGTGAGAGAGAATAGCGAGAAACTCATCCTTCATCCGATTCGCTCTCTCAGCTTCATGCCGCGCCACCTGCTCGCCGATTAACCTTCCTCGCTCTTCCTCTGCTTGCTTGCGGTCTGTGATATCGATAATTGTACCAACATGACCGATCGGTTTGCCCAAATCCGAAAACATGGGCGACGACTGCACATGAACCCAGCGCATACTTCCGTTCGCATTTAATCGAAACTCCTGGGAATATTCTTGACCAGTTTCCATCCATGCCAACCAATCTGCTACCACGCGATCGCGATCTTCGGGATGAACAGATCGCTGCCAAACATCTATCAAACCTTCCTCCAAATTTAACCCACAAATTCCTTGACAACGCGGGTTAATATAAGTACAGCGACCTTGTACATCAGCGAGATAAATTCCCAGCGGCGAACAAGCACTCAACGTCCGAAACCGCTCTTCACTTTTACTCAGTTCCGTATTCACAGCAGCTAGCTCTGCTGCTTGGCGCTTAACCTCAACTGTTTTTTGAAATAATTCAACAAATACCCCCACTTTTGATGTCAATATTTCCGCTTCAATCGGTTTAAAAAGATAATCCACCGCCCCCAAAGAATAACCTTTGAAAACTTGAGAATCATTACTGGTAAATGCAGTGATAAAAATAATGGGAGTTAAGCGCGATCGATCTCTAGAGCGAATCAATGTTGCTGTCTCAAATCCATCCATTGCCGGCATCTGCACGTCGAGCAGAATTACCGCAAAATCTTCATTAAGCAGACATCTCAGAGCTTCCGCACCTGAATTTGCTTTTACTAAATTGTAAGAGGTACTGTTGAGAATAGCTTCCAGAGCCAGCAAGTTTTCTTCATGATCGTCAACTAAGAGTACATTTACTTTATCTTCATGCTGGATATTCATAGTTTTTTTAATCTTTAATTGTTAGCAGATTGACCAAACAGGGAGCGATTTTTGATAGAGGTAAAATCCAGTCTACTTCAACAGTTGCGATCGCCGCTGCTGGCATTACTCGGCATTCAGCCGAATCTGGTTCCTGTACAAATGTCAATCCTCCTTCAGCTTTAATTTTTGCCAGTCCTTGACTTCCATCGCCGCTTGCTCCTGTTAGAATTATGCCAATTGTTTTCTCACCAAAAGTATCAGCAGCAGACTCAAACAGTGCATCAATTGAAGGCCGCGCGTAAGAGATGGGAGCCTCAGTTGATAGTGCGAATGTAGGAGAGCCACGATTTTGAATTTTAGATAGTCGATTGTGAATAGCTTCCCTTGAATCGTTCGCCAATGTTATCAAATAGTTTTCCTGCACGCTAAATTCACCGTCATCGGGGGATTCAATTAGCAAGTGATAGTCAGCAGGAGCCAAATAAACTATTCCCGGTAAGATTGGCTCTTTGTCTTCCGCTTCTGTCACTCGGAGAGAGCTTTGCCGCCGTAAATAATCCAGCAGCATATTGTTAGAATTTTTGTGGCGGTGTTGCACAATAACGATAGGCAAGGGAAAGGTTGCTGGCAAATCAGCTAGCAGCACAGACAGAGCATTTAACCCTCCCAAAGAAGTGCCAACAACAACTATTTCAAAATTTATCTTATTTAACTCTCCGGTAAAGTTTTTCACGGCTTTCTATCGTCTCATAGTGTTTCTGATAAGGGGTAAAATTGAGAGTCTCCTGATGTCCGAGTCCCAAAACTCCAAACATTCCGAGGCTCTCATACAATAGCTTATGTACCCGTTGTTGGAGGGATGGATTGAAATAAATCAACACATTTCGGCAAAAAATCGCATTGAATTCATTAAAAGAACTATCCGTTGCGAGGTTATGGTGAGAAAAGATAATATTTTCTTTGAGCGAAGTCCGAAAAATTGCATTGTCATAGGCAGCCGTGTAATACTCTGAAAATGATTTTTTTCCACCCGCTTGCTGGTAAAGCTGAGTATATTCTTGCATTTGTTTCAGCGGAAATATTCCCGCCTTTGCTTTTTTTAACACTACTTCATTCATATCCGTAGCGTAAATTCTACAGCGATCGTAAAGTCCTTCTTCCTGTAGCAAGATTGCCATAGAATAGACTTCTTCCCCGGTTGAACATCCCGCGTGCCAGATGCGAATAAAAGGATAGGTACGTAGCAACGGTACAACTTTATTCCTGAAAGTAATGTAAAAGCTAGGATCGCGGAACATAGCCGTTACATTCACAGAAAGACCGAGGAGCAAGCGGTCTAGATATGCCGGATTATGAAGTACCTTTTCCTGAAGTCCAGAGACGCTATTGAGGCTTTCCGAGCGAATAGTATTCCAAATTCGACGCTTGAGAGAAGCAAAAGCATAATTGCGAAAATCGAATCCATAATAGCGAAACATTCCCTCTAGTAGGAGCTGAATTTCGATTGTTTCAAGTTCATGGCCGTTGTTCATTGGAAATTGTTAGTTGTTAGTTGTTAGTTGTTAGTTGTTGGTTATTATTTATCCTTGGCACGTTGTTTTTTTGCAGCACTTTCTAAGTAATTCATGGAGGAATTTAGCTTGTCTGCTGATTTTTGATTTTTTAGCGAGTCGATCGCTTGCGATTATTCCACTTTGTTTTTTTCTACCGCTCCCTCATAACAAAAACTAACAACTAACAACTAATAACTAACCATTATCGATAAAGCCAAACGCGCAACAGTGAGATTAACTGTTCGGTATCGACAGGTTTAGTAATGTAGTCAGACGCACCAGCGTCAATACACTTTTCGCGATCGCCTTTCATGGCTTTAGCAGTCAGAGCGATCATTGGTAGCGAACCAAATTGAGGTATATTGCGAATTGCTTGCATGGTCTCGTAACCATCCATTTCTGGCATCATCACATCCATTAGCACAATATCGATCTCAGGTGAGTTTTGCAAGACAGTAATCCCATCTCTACCATTTTCTGCATACATAACTTGCATTTGATGGCGTTCTAGCATACTCGTGAGAGCAAAAATATTTCGCACGTCATCATCTACAATCAAGACTTTTTTGCCAATGAGAGTAGAATCAGTTTGATAGAGTTGCTCTAGCATTTGACGCTTTGGTTCCGGCAAATTTGCCTGGACTCGGTGCAGGAAGAGAGCCGTTTCATCTAACAGGCGCTCTGGCGATCGCACATCTTTAATAATGATAGTTTCCGCCATCCGCTTGAGTTGAATTTCTTCTGCTCGGCTCAACTCTTTTCCGGTGTAAATAATAATCGGCAAACTTTTCAAATTTGCATCTTGCTTAATCAGCTCAATGAGCTCAAACCCACTCATATCTGGTAGCCCTAGATCCATAACGATACAGTCAAAATGTCCAGAATTCAAAATTGTTAGCGCCTCTGCGCCACTCCCCACTGCCGTTGTATTAACGTCGTGATTCCCGATTAAATCGATGATGCTGAAACGCTGCGTTTCGTCGTCTTCCACAACCAGCAAATTTTTCACTTGCCGCTCTACAAAACCCTTAATATCAGTCAAAGCTTTACTCAGCGCTTCGCTGCTGACAGGTTTTTGGAGGTACGCGATCGCACCTAACTGTAAACCGCGTTGTCGCCCTTCTTCAACCGATACAATGTGAACGGGAATATGGCGCGTATTCGGATCGTGCTTCAAACGATCGAGTACCGTCCAGCCATCCATCACAGGTAAATTTAGATCCAGCATAATCGCCGTTGGCTTGAACTCTCGCGCCATCACCAAACCGATATCGCTCCGCAAAGCCACTAAACCTTTAAAATCATGTTCCCGCGCCATATCTAAAAGAATGCGGGCAAAATTTACATCATCTTCGATAATCAAAAGCACGCGATCGCCATCCTCAATATTTTCGCGATCGTCTGAGATGGAAGGCGACGGGTAAGGTGCCGGTAATTGGAAATTGGGGGAAGTAGCTGCGGAAGAAATAACAGGCGATAGTGAATAATTAGCAGAGGGCAATTGGGCGGTTTGCCTGTCATTTGCTCCCAATGTCCTGTTATTCATCATCCGCGATTCTTGGTAAGTTTGGGGCAGATAAAGCGTGAACGTACTCCCTTCCCCAGGGTGACTCGTCAATTGAATTTCTCCACCTAATAGATTAGCGATCTCTCTGCTAATCGACAAACCCAAACCCGTGCCGCCATATTTACGGCTAGTGCTGCCATCAGCTTGCTGGAAAGCCTCAAAAATAACCCTGTGTTTTTCAGGAGAAATACCAATGCCGGTATCGCTAACTGAGAAAGCCAAAACAGTAGCCGAATTGGTTAAAGTTTCTATCTCTAAACTCCAGCCTTCCCGCGCCACTTCCACGCTCAATTTTACCTCACCCCGCTCTGTAAACTTAAACGCATTCGAGAGCAGATTCTTCAAGACTTGTTGCAGGCGTTTTGCATCTGTATAAAGACCTTTTGGCACCGCCCCGCCCAACTCTATTAGGAAACTCAACTTCTTATCCTGTGCAACTTGGCGGAAGGTGCGATCTAAATGATCTCGCAAGTCAGTAAATAGCACTTGCTCGATTTCCACTGACATCGTGCCCGATTCAATCTTAGCAAGATCCAAAATGTCATTAATCAGCCCTAGCAAATCGGTTCCTGCGGAGTAAATTGTGCGCGTGTAATCAACTTGCTTGAGAGTCAAATTGCCATCAGTATTTTCCGAAAGTAATCTGGCGAGAATCAGCAGCGAATTTAGCGGAGTCCGCAACTCGTGAGACATATTTGCCAGAAATTCTGACTTGTATTTGGAAGTGAGAGCCAACTGTTCGGCTTTTTCTTCCAGCGACCTCCTCGCCTGTTCAATTTCTCGGTTTTTCCGCTCAACTTCCTGATTTTGCAGCGCTAGTAATTCGGCTTTTTCTTCTAGTTCCTCATTCGTCTGCTGCAACTCTTCCTGCTGGCTCTTCAACAGTTCTTCAGATGCTCTTAGCGACTGCGCTTGCTGTTCTAGCCGCTTGTTAGTTTCTGTGAGTTCCTTTTGCTGAGCTTGTAGCTCTTCTGCTAAAGATTGCGACTGTTTCAGCAACTCTTCCGTCCGCATACTTGCCGCAATTGTATTTAAAACAATGGCGATACTTTCTGTGAGTTGATCCAGGAATGTTAAGTGAATTTCGCTGAAGCGGCGGAACGAAGCTAGCTCAATTACTGCCGTTACCTGTCCTTCAAACAGCACAGGTAAAACCACGACATTCAGTGGCGTAGACTCTCCCAATCCCGAACTAATTTTAACGTAATTATCCGGGACTTCTGTTAACAGAATTCGCTCTTTTTCCAGGGCGCATTGCCCTACTAAACCTTCGCCTAAATTGAATTTATTGCCTAAGTTTTTGCGTTCGCGGTAAGCGTAGGTACTTAACAGTTTGAGAAAGGGATCGTGCTCCATAGAGTCCATCATAAAGAAAACGCCATGCTGAGCAGAAACCAGAGGTGTTAATTCCGAGAGAATTAGTTTAGAAACAGTTTCTAAATCCCGCTGACCTTGTAGCATTCGAGTGAACTTAGCGAGATTTGTTTTCAGCCAATCTTGCTCGGTATTTTTCTGCGTTGTCTCCCGGAGATTCGCAATCATCTGGTTAATGTTGTCTTTAACAATGGCAACTTCTCCTTCAGCGGCGACGGAAATTGACCTGGTTAAATCGCCTTTGGTTACTGCTATTGCCACTTCTGCGATCGCGCGCACCTGAGTAGTCAAATTCGCCGCCAATTCATTCACATTATCCGTCAAATCTCGCCACGTCCCCGCTGCACCCGGAACTTTCGCCTGGCCTCCTAATTTCCCTTCAATTCCTACTTCCCGCGCCACTGTCGTAACTTGATCCGCAAACGTCGCCAGCGTATCGATCATCTCGTTAATCGTATCTGCCAGAGTTGCAATTTCTCCCTTAGCTTCCAGCATTAATTTCCGCTTCAAATCGCCATTCGCTACCGCCGTCACGACTTTCGCAATTCCCCGCACTTGCGCTGTCAAATTCCCCGCCATCGAGTTAACATTATCCGTTAAATCTTTCCAAGTTCCCGCAACTCCTTTCACCTCAGCTTGACCGCCCAATTTACCCTCAGTTCCTACCTCCCGCGCCACCCGCGTTACCTCAGATGCGAAGGAATTAAGCTGATCCACCATCACGTTAATAGTATCTTTCAACTCCAGAATTTCGCCTTTGACATCGACGGTAATTTTCTTAGATAAATCCCCATTTGCCACCGCTTTCGTCACTTCCGCAATATTCCGCACCTGCGCCGTCAAATTCCCCGCCATCAAGTTAACATTATCGGTTAAATCTTTCCAAGTTCCCCCTACACCCCGCACGTAAGCTTGCACGCCTAATTTACCTTCCGTTCCCACTTCCCTTGCAACTCTAGTTACTTCCGAGGCGAAGGAACTTAACTGATCCACCATGATGTTAATCGTGTTTTTCAGTTCCAGAATTTCGCCTTTAACATCCACAGTAATTTTCTTAGATAAATCGCCATTGGCCACCGCAGTTGTCACTTCTGCAATGTTCCGCACTTGCGCTGTTAAATTCCCCGCCATCGAGTTAACTGAATCCGTTAAATCCTTCCAGGTTCCAGCAACTCCTCGCACTTCAGCTTGTACCCCTAATTTCCCTTCCGTTCCTACTTCCCGCGCCACCCGCGTTACTTCCGATGCGAAGGAATTTAACTGGTCAACCATCGTGTTAACGGTGTTCTTCAGTTCCAGAATTTCCCCTTTAACATCTACGGTAATTTTCTTAGATAAATCGCCATTTGCTACCGCCGTCGTCACAGCCGCAATATTTCGGACTTGCGCTGTCAAACTGCCTGCCATAAAGTTAACGCTATCCGTTAAATCCTTCCAGGTTCCTGCTACGCCTCGGACATCCGCTTGCCCGCCCAGCTTACCTTCGGAACCTACTTCTCTCGCCACCCGCGTTACCTCAGATGCGAAGGAATTAAGTTGATCCACCATCACGTTAATGGTGTTTTTCAGTTCGAGAATTTCCCCTTTAACCTGTACTGTAATCTTCTTAGATAAGTCGCCATTTGCCACAGCGGTTGTCACATCAGCAATGTTACGAACTTGTGCTGTTAAATTCCCCGCCATTGAGTTAACTGAATCCGTTAAATCTTTCCAAGTTCCCGCGACTCCCTGCACTTCAGCTTGTACGCCTAATTTCCCTTCAGTTCCTACTTCCCGCGCCACCCGCGTTACTTCCGATGCGAAGGAATTTAACTGGTCAACCATCGTGTTAACGGTGTTCTTCAGTTCCAGAATTTCCCCTTTAACATCTACGGTAATTTTCTTAGATAAATCGCCTTTTGCCACAGCGGTTGTCACTTCCGCGATGTTCCGCACTTGCGCTGTTAAACTGCCCGCCATAAAGTTAACGCTATCCGTTAAATCCTTCCAAGTTCCGGCCACTCCCTTAACTTCTGCTTGACCGCCAAGTTTACCTTCTGAACCTACTTCTCTCGCCACCCGCGTTACTTCCGAAGCGAAGGAATTTAACTGATCCACCATGATGTTAATAGTGTTTTTCAGTTCCAGAATTTCCCCTTTAACATCTACAGTAATTTTCTTAGATAAGTCGCCATTTGCTACCGCAGTTGTCACTTCCGCAATGTTTCGCACTTGTGCTGTTAAATTCCCCGCCATCGAGTTAACTGAATCTGTTAAATCCTTCCAAGTTCCTGCAACTCCTCTAACTTCAGCTTGTACCCCTAATTTTCCTTCAGTTCCTACTTCCCTCGCCACCCGCGTTACCTCCGATGCAAAGGAACTCAACTGATCCACCATGATGTTAATCGTGTTTTTCAGTTCCAGAATTTCCCCTTTCACATCGACAGTAATTTTCTTAGATAAATCTCCATTTGCTACCGCAGTTGTCACTTCCGCAATGTTCCGCACTTGCGCTGTTAAATTACCCGCCATTGAGTTAACTGAATCTGTTAAATCCTTCCAAGTTCCTGCAACTCCTCTAACTTCAGCTTGTACCCCTAATTTCCCTTCAGTTCCTACTTCCCTCGCCACCCGCGTTACTTCCGATGCAAAGGAACTCAACTGGTCTACCATTGTGTTAACAATTTGGGCAGTTTGAAGAAATTCTCCTTTTAGGGGTCTATCTTCTATTTCTAAAGCTATAGTTTGCGATAAATCTCCTTTGGCTACGGCCCGAATTACTCTAGCAGTTTCCGAGGTCGGCTGGACTAAATCTGTAATTAGGGTATTGACAGAATTGACACTAGCTGACCATGAACCCTCAGCGTTGCCGATGCTTGCCCGCTGCGCGATTTTGCCTTCTTTACCAACAACCGTGCCAATCCGGTCGAGTTCGGCTGCCATTCTTTCATTAAGTTCGATAACATCATTAAGTGCGTCAGCAATTTTCCCTGCAAGACCGGTCTGGTCTATAGGCATCCGAACTGAGAAATCCCCTTTTTTGACAGCGACTAAGGTTCTGAGTAGCTGTTTGGCATAAAGATTATCGGAATTGACCTTGGCTATCTGTGCAGTTGACATAAATGTTACCTTTTACGAGTTATAAGGGGTTTCCCGACGCTAAAAGTTGATGGTTTGCAGTAGGGGCGAGGGTGGGTCTTGCCCTAGCTCTAATGAATTTTTGGGAATGATATTATTGCTATTATCGGACTAAGGTACTAGCTGGTTGCTTCTGTCAAAAGGTGGATGACAATTCCGATCCCTGGTATTATCAAATTAAATTTGTTCTCCTATCCCCCGATTCTCCCTATCCTGCGATCGCCCCTACCTCTCCCCTCGCCTTCCCATTTATCAAAAGTGGACTATTGCAATTACCCTCTTGAGCATTGAAGTTTGGGTCTGTAATAATCAGAGACACAACAGGCAAGTCAACAAACCTTGTTAAACCATATTGGACTGTCGGAAGCGCGGAGTGCGCCTGTCGCTTCCGATCTCCTTTCCTAGCTGCTAGGAGGGGTTTTTTTGTAAGAAGGGGCTGAAGAAGGGGTTAGGGGTTGGGTAAGAAGCGTGATGCGATCGCCAAATCCAGAAACTAGGGGACAGCAGCAGCAACAGAGAACCCAAAAGGCGGAACCTAGGGCCCAAAAATTAGCAGAAAAGGTGCGATCGCCAGATATTGACCCCAGTCGGTTGTCCTTGAAACCACTGACTGTTAACCAGTAACTGTTAACAGCCAATATTCCTGATAAATTAAACAGGTTGCATTTCTGCGGAACTAATGGCAATTTCCATTACCTGGCTAACCTCGTTAACCCCAAAATTTTTGTTGTCGCCTCTGCTGGCCACAGCAACAGAGGCAGAACCCTCAATGGTACTTGCAGGAGTGCTGTTGAGTTTAGTGGTGATTTACCTTGCCAGCAAAGTTGGCGGGGAGTTATCTAATGCGCTAGGTTTCCCCCCTGTATTAGGCGAATTAGTTGGCGGCGTACTTGTGGGAATTTCCGCCCTACACCTACTGGTATTTCCCGAAGGATCGGTAAATAGTTCTGACTCTCTCATCATGAACTTTCTCCAGCTAACTGCTGGTTTGAGCCCCGATGCAGCACCGGCTACTTTTCAACTCCAGAGTGAAGTCATCTCCGTCTTATCAGAATTGGGCGTGATTATCCTCCTGTTTGAAGTAGGTTTGGAGTCAAATTTAAAGGAATTACTAGCAGCAGGAGCCCAAGCAACCATTGTCGCTTTTGTAGGAGTGGCAGTACCTTTTGCTGCCGGTACTGTGGGTTTGATGACACTGTTTGGAGTACCTGCTATCCCCGCAATTTTCGCAGGTGCAGCCTTAACGGCGACGAGTATTGGCATTACTTCCAAGGTTCTATCTGAATTAGGCCAACTCACTTCTAAGGAAGGTCAAATTATTGTTGGCGCGGCTGTAATTGATGACGTTTTAGGTATCATCGTGCTGGCTGTGGTGGCTAGTTTGGCTAAAACTGGTGAAGTAGATGTGACGAATGTCATTTATCTGATTATCAGTTCCACTGTGTTTCTAGTGGGGGCAATTCTGCTAGGAAATGTTTTCAATAAATCTTTTGTAGCCATCTCGGAGAAAATTAAGACTCGCGGTGAATTGGTGATTCCTGCTCTAATTTTCGCCTTTATGCTCTCCTACATTGGTGCTGCTATCCACTTAGAAGCCATTTTAGGAGCCTTTGCGGCCGGTTTAGTCTTTGACGAAACAGATAAACGCAAAGAACTACAAAAGCAAATAGAACCGATCGCAGATGTCATGGTGCCAGTTTTCTTTGTCTGCGTCGGTGCTAAAACTAATTTGGGTGTACTTAACCCAGCAGTTCCAGCTAATCGAGAAGGTCTGATCGTCGCAATTTTCCTAATTGTAGTTGCGATTTTGGGCAAAGTTGTCACTGGTGCAGTAGTTTGGGGTCAAGGGAATATTAATCGTTTAGCGATCGGCGTTGGTATGATTCCGCGAGGCGAAGTTGGTTTAGTATTTGCAGGAGTCGGTTCTGCTAGTGGGGTAATCTCACCACCCTTGGAAGCTGCGATTATTATGATGGTCATCCTGACGACGTTTATCGCGCCTCCGCTGTTACGAGTCGTGTTTAAGGATGGGGCGGGTGAGGTGAAGTCAGAAACGCCTGTTTAAAGCTGCATTTTGTAGGTGGGCGCTGCAAATTCCCTCCTGGTACGAATAGCAGTCTGTAGGGTGGGCGCTGCTATGACTAGACCCTGGCCTGAGAAATATTATATTAGCAGCGCCCACCTTACGCAGCACCCACCTTACTTAGATCTCGGCGTGAGAAATATTGTATTAGCAGCGCTCACCTGACTACTGACCACTCAGGATAAAATAACTACGTGCAGGTAAAATGGTTGTGCAGATTGGCTTCAACAGAACCGCACGCAGCAAGTCTTGATAGGAAAATGAAACATACTATTTCGGTTTTGGTTGAAGATGAAGCGGGTGTCCTCACTCGAATTGCTGGTTTATTTGCCCGACGGGGTTTTAATATTGAGAGTTTGGCTGTTGGCCCGGCGGAGCAAGGCGGGTTTTCTCGGATTACGATGGTAGTACCCGGAGATGACCGGATTATTGAACAACTCACTAAACAGCTATACAAGTTAATTAATGTGCTGAAAGTGCAGGATATAACGGAAATTCCCTGTGTCGAGCGAGAATTGATGTTGATGAAGGTTAATGCTACTAGCGCGACGCGATCGGAGATTGTGGAATTAGCTCAAATTTTTAGAGCACGAGTTGTGGATATTGGCGAAGATTCCCTGACTTTGGAAGTGGTAGGCGATCCGGGTAAGATGGTGGCAATTGTTCAGGTGTTAAATAAGTTTGGCATTAAAGAAATTGCTCGAACTGGTAAAGTTTCTCTGACGCGGGAATCAGGCGTAAATACTGAGTTTCTTAAGTCTTTGGAAGCAAAGGTTTGATTTGTTAACTGTTAACCGTTAACGGTTAACGGTGTTCAGGGAGAGTTGGAGCGGGTTTGCTGAATCTCTCATCCAATCTTAATTTTCACTCTCCCATCTACTGCTAATAAATTCAGCAATTTTAGGTGATTATAGCAACCGCCAAGACAGTTAGGGCACTCACTTATGGCCCAAACCATTGATTCTCTTCCCATCTCCCTCATCTCCCCCTTTCCCCTTCTTCCCCTAGCCCCTAGCCCTGAGCATCGTAGCCCCTCTTTTAACCGCCACTGACGGGAGGGATAAGGACGACTTCATCGCCGTTTTGGAGGATAGTTTCAGGTGTAGCAAATTCAAGATTAACCCCAAAGCGAGTGCGATCGCGCCACTGTTCTAATTTGGGATGTTCTGCTATCAAACGTTCTAAGACTTGAGAGACAGAGGTTTGTGAGGGAATTTCTAACTGTAATTCCGGCTTACCGTAGACTTCTTGGTAAATGGCGAAGAGTTTAACAGTGATAGTTATCTGTGAGTTGGGCATTCTGCGATCGCGTTTAAGAACTATATTAATTTTAAAGGCGATGGCAACCAGGAAACCAGTCCCTATTTTTCTCCTCTGTAGGATACAATCAACTCTTTGATTTTTTTGACCTGATAGCTCATGGCTAACTGGCGCAACTCTATAGCAAACGGCATAAATTTCTCATCCAACTTTTCTAGCTGTTCGCTACGCTTCAGAATTCCTTTGAGGTTGCCCTTCATTGCCAGCTCAAACAGGAGTTCAATTTCCTCTTTGGGGGGAGGAACTAGAGAGACAGAAACCGATGGAGGCGCAGAGGAAAGGGAAATAGCGCTTATTTCTTCCTGCTTTCTTCCTTCATAAATCCAGTGAATTTTCAAATACTTCTGTAACATCTCAAATAGTTCCTCTGCCTGCACAGGCTTACCGAGAAAATCATTTGCTCCGCCCTTTAAACTTTTATGCTGGTCATTAGCAAATACGCTAGCAGATGAGGCAACGATTACCACATCTTTATATTCTGGCGAATGGCGGAGGCGACGCATCATCTCAAAGCCATCTAGCACTGGCATCACCAAGTCAGAGATGATTAGATCGAATTTAAACTCCGCTGCTTTTTCTAAACCTTCTTGACCATTTTTAGCCTCTATGATTTCAAATCCAAGGGGTTCCAACAGATTGACAATGACTGAACAATTTTCCCATTTATCATCGACGACTAAGATTTTCTGCTTCTTACCTTTGTAGCCAATAATTTTTCCTCCTTTGGCAATTGTGGCTGTATTCGCCCAATCTAGCGCTTCAGGTAAGTCTAAATCTAGCCAAAAAACACTTCCTGCTCCTAACTGGCTTTTCACTTGAATCTTACTACCCATCATTTGCAGAATTTTCTGGCTAATTGCCAAACCTAGTCCCGTTCCTTCCGCCTGGCGCTTGGTATCTCCTACCTGTTCAAATGGCAAAAATATTTTATCTAATTGGTCTGGTGTCATCCCAACGCCAGTATCTTCTATTTGAAAGCGGATTTTGTGGATGCGCGAGAGGGGCTTTTGCTTATTGTTTTGTACTCTTTCATTTGTCACAACTTCCAGATATTCTACCTTAAAAGTCACCGCTCCAGAGTCGGTAAATTTAATTGCATTGCCTAGTAAGTTAAGAAGTACCTGACGTAAGCGTTTTTCGTCAGCGTGGATGCCAGGAGCTAGTTCAGAACTTGGTTGATAAACAAAGGTAATGCCTTTTTGTTCGGCTCGAATGCGGCTGATTTCTGTCATTCCTTGCAAAAAGGAAGGAAAATGAAAATCTTTGGGGTATAGCTCTAATTTTTGTGCTTCAATTTTAGCCAGATCTAAGATGTCATTAATCAGGGTTAGTAAGTGGGAGCCACACTGGTGCATAATGTCGATGCCTTCGAGTTCTTTTGGAGCCATCGTTTTCGATCTTTGCAAGATTTGAGCATACCCTAAAATGCCATTAAGGGGAGTTCTCAATTCGTGGCTCATATTCGCTAAAAATTCGCTTTTAGCTTGGTTGGCGGCATCAGCAATTTTTTTAGCTTCCGTGAGTTGGGCGGTACGTTCTTCTACACGAATTTCTAGTTCTGAATTTGTCTTTTCAAGCGCCTTAAAAGATTCTCGTAACTGCTGTGCCATTAGGTTAAAAGACTGACCGAGAACTTCTAGTTCTTTGATACCTTTAATTTCCACATTGTTGTCTAAGTCTCCACTCGCAATCGCTCTAGAAGCGGCACTCAAACGAAGAATTGGGTTGGTAATCCAGCGTGCGGTTAAGATGCCAAAAATGGTAGCTAATGTCAAAGCTCCTAAACATAATAAAATTGTTGTTTGGGTATTAGTATGAATTTGTTCCATGAAGTCTGTTTCAGGAACAGCCACTACAATTAGCCAGTCTAAACCGCGAACGTCTTGATAAGGTAGTGCTTGCAATAATTGTCGTTTACCATCCAGCCAAAAGTCAAGTTGTTCTCGCTGGTCTATATGTTTGAGGTCGCCAAAGCGTTGTTGTAATTGCTGTATAGCAGAGCGAAATAAAGGATCGTTGCTGTTAGCTGCATTGATGCGTTTCGCTTGCCCATTTTCTACCAAAAATGGTTGTTCTAGGGTAGAACTAGCAACGATTAGTCCCGAACGCTCAATGATAAAAGTTTGCCCGGAACGACCGATTTTTATGCTTTTGAGGAAGTCACTAATTTGGGTGAGAAAAAAATGGTCGGCAAATACCCCAATCACTTCTCCGTTATTGTCAATTAGAGGAGCGCTAGCCGGCAACACCATTTCTGGGAAAGCGTGATAGGAAAACACTTCACCCCAGACTGGTTTACCTGCTTTCACGGCGGCCATATACCAGGGTCTTGCCTCTATATTGAAGTTGGCTTTTTCCTGAACTAGGGCGATCCGTTTTCCGCTCTTGGTAATATCATAAAATCGAATGCTACCTCCTGTAAGTTTACCTGCTTCCATGATTTGTAAAACATCTTTTTTGGGTTTTAATGCGCCAATAAACCCATTATATTTTTGACTGCCAAACATAATGGAGCCTGCGGTAGGAAATAGTTGTACTTGCTGTCCGAAGTAGCGCTCTAGGCTTGCCAAGTCTTTAACATTAAGGTAGCCTAGTCGCACTGCTTTGAGGTTGATTTGATTGACTAGATGGGGAGCTTCTAAGTATTCGTTGAGTTTCTGATTGATGCGCTCGGAAACTTCGCTGCGGAGTTGAGTGGCGACATTATTAACAGCTTCTTGTCCGTTGCGTACTGACAACCAACCCGTTAGGCCGACAGCAGCAAAGATTTGCAAGATAAATGGTACGACTAGGATCAGACGTAGGGAAACTTCTTTTTTTTGGTAACGGTTTGATAATAAATTGGTTGCAGAAGTCTGTAACATTTATCAATGTTTCTCCAGAGATAATGGGTTGTGGGTTTAAATTTTTCCTAGTATTTACTGAAACGAGGTTGAGGAAGTAACTCTTAAAAACTGCTCTATTTTTTATAGTGATTTTGTTAGCAGCCGCAGTGTTTCGCTAAGTATTGCTACTTAAGTGCTTCCCGCTCTCGCAATCGTAATTATAGTTAGTTATGACGCTTATGAGCCTTGATATTGTTTCCAGAATTTGTAAAGTTTTATAGTAATTAGCAGGCGAATTAGCAGTCTTATCTATATACATTGTCGGTTTACAGATATCTTTAGGTTGTTCTTATTTTTACTTGACAAACTTTCTTATTTTTACTTTACAAATTATCTTTAAGAGAGTGCAATTCAGGAAACTTGATATAATGTATAATTATAATATAGGCTCAAAAGTAAGCGCATCCGAGAGGTTTTAAGCGCGGCTGAATGCTGCTGCGCCTGGTGGAGGACTCAGGCGATCGCGCCACTGGTAGAGTCAGCAGACAATCAACTCCTGAAAAGTTATGTAACATTCACAAGAGTAAGTTTGATTTAATGAAGTAACACTCAAGCTCAGAATTGTAGGAAGACTTGTGATAATTGGTATAAGATTAATAGTGAATTGGGGAGTATAGGTGAACTAATGGCGAGCAATGATTTTAAAGTTCTTCAAATTATAGAGGCTAAAGGTTGGTATGCTTTTGGCAGTACCAAACATAGCAATCACATTGAGAGATGGGTGAGGCCTGTGGTGTGTTGGGTGTTAATAGAAGATAAAAAAAAGCGTCGTATAGTTACTGCTACTACTAATTATCAAATTGATATTGATAATAAAGAGGTGGAGTTTTTCGCCCATGAAAGTGAGATCAGAGATGTAGAAAATCTTCCGAAGTCTGTCTCAGTATCGGAGTTTCTCAAGACGGAGGATTGAGGGGTAATGGCTAATTGCTAATGGCTAATTGCTAATGGCTAAACGTAAGGTGGGCGCTCGCCGAAACCATATTAGCTACTCGTGACAAAATTTTTACGGCGAGCGCTCACCCTACAAGTTATATAAGCATTTATTTATGTCGGACTACTTGATGACTAATTGCTAATGGCTAATGGGTAATATAGCGATTGAATTTTGACTTCTGGGTTCTTTTGACTGACTCCCATTTCCTTGAAGTACCCTACAAATAGAAAGGGCGGAAGATGTTAGCCATAGCTAACACACTTCCGACCGCTCTGAATTAACAGGGTATGCATATCTGTCTTTTATTATTACAGGCAGGCTTTTGATTTCTCAAGTGGGCTATTGCAATTACCCACTTTTACGGAAAATCACTGCAATTCAAGGTATTCCGAGGATCTCCTATTTCCAATTTCAAACAACACTAGCAAGGGGTTGATGGACTTCTGGGCGCATTCTTCGCCCTGCGATCGCCATCTTCACGCCGCCAGCGGGCCCTAAAGTTACGCCCCGACGCTTCGCACGCACGGGATGTTTATCGGCTAAGGCTAAGTTGTAATCGCGCAGGATTACGGCTAATACTAATTTCATCTCTAGCTGGGCTAATGCTAGCCCAATGCAGCGACGGGTTCCGCCGCCGAAGGGTAAATATTCGTAAGGGGAGAATTGCCTTTCTAAAAATCGTTCTGGTCTAAATTCCAGGGGATTTGGGTATAAATCCTGGCGGCGGTGTGTGAGGTAAATTGAGCCAACTACGGTTGTGCCAGGTTCAAGTTGATAACCCATTAATGAAACGGGTTCGCGCACTACTCGCGGAAATGTAAGCATTCCGACGGGATAAATCCGTAGGGTTTCATTGCAGACGGCTGTGAGGTAAGGTAGTCGGAAAATCGCCATTGGGTCGGGATTTTCGCCTAAACTGTCGATTTCTTGTAGTAATTTTTCGCGTACTGCTGGTATTTGGTGTATCCAGTAAAATGCCCAGGCTAAGGCGGTGGCGGTGGTTTCGTGTCCGGCGAAGAGTAGGGTTAGTAGTTCGTCTCGCAATTCTTGATTTGTCATGGGTTGACCGTTTTCGTCGATCGCGCCCATCATTAAGCTGAGGATGTCGGTGCGATCGCACTCTGGTTGAGCTCTGCGTTCTTCTATTTCGGCGAATAGGAGTTCGTCAATTTGCCGTTGTCGCTGCATCATTCGTCCCCAGGGACTCCAAGGGCCTAAATCTTGCTGCATCCAGTCGAAAAATAGGATGCTAGAACTCAGGGGTGAACCTGTCATGTCTAGCATTTCGCCGAGAATTGGTCGGAGTTTTTGGAAGCGGGGCCCTTGATCTAGGCCAAAGACGGTATGAAGGATGACGCGCATGGTAATTTCTTGCATGACGCTGCGGGTGGAGAAGGGTGTGCCGATCGCTTGGTTACTGATAACTTCGCTGGCGATCGCGCAAATTTTCTCGCTGTAATTCCGCATCCGATCTCCGTGAAAGGGTGGCATTAATAATTGCCGCTGGCGTTTGTGGCGATCGCCTGAAAGCAGAATCATCGAATTCTCCCCTAGCATGGGTTTTAAAATCCCGTTAGCCCTTCCAGGGGCCTCAAAAGCTGTGCTTGTGAGCATTTCCTGCATCCCTTGGGGGTTGCTAATCATTACGAAGGGATCGAGTTTTCCCCATCTAGTTGTAAAAATGTCGCCGTATTCTTTTGCATATCGATCCATATATGCCAATGGATCGCCGATCCATTGAATTAACTGCACGTAGGAGAAAGTTTTGGGGCCGTTAGGTAGTGTCATTTTGGTTACAGTTTGGTAATTGGTAATTGGTAATTGGTAATTGGTAATTGGTAATTGGTAATTGGTAATTGGTAATTGGTAATTGGTAATTGGTAGGTGCGTCTCTCACTTACTTGAGAACCGCTATATTGTAGAGGGTTCAGGCTTGAGATTGACGTTTTTTATCACTCTGTAAAGCATAAATGATGATTTTTTGTAACAATCAAGTTATAGAATTAATTTTAAATTGATTCCATCCCAAATTTTAAGGTATTAAGGAATGACTGCAACTACTCCGAAGGCAACGTCAACAACTCCCGCTTTTTGCGAAGGTATCCAGTATTTTGGTGAGGCTGTGCCGGGTTTTGAGACTTATGGGAAAACTCCTGCGATCGCGGAGGGTGCTGGTGCGATCGCGGATGCTACCGATCCCGCCGCCGTCTTTCAAACTTTACTTGCTGCCGATGCTTTGCGCTACTTGACACTGCAAGTCACGGGAAGTAAAGCTTCTGGTCATCCGGGGGGTTTTGCTAGCCAAGCGGAGGCTTATGCAGCTTTAGTCATGCTGGGCCACAAAAACATTCTAACGGAAGTAGGGCATCACGCGCCGGGATTTTATAGTGCCATGTTTCTCGATCGCTCTTTGGAGGATATGGGCATTGAAACTGTGCAACAATTGCGCGATCGCTTTCGCGAACAGCACGGACTATTAGGCCATCTTTCCGGTTATATTCCTGGCATTTTAGCACCTGCTGGCCCCCTCGGTCAAGGGCAACATTTTGCTATGGCTGCTGCACTTTTACACCGAGACAAACTGTTCCCTTTCACAATGGGAGATGGTGGGATGGGGGAACCTTATCCGATGAGCAGTATGGCACATTTTCATACTGCTTATCCCAGCGTTACCAACTTTTTACCCGTATTAGTTTGGAACGGTTTTTCTCAGGAACATCATAGCATGGTTTCGACTAAAACTAATGCCGAAATGATCGCTTATTGGCAAGGCAATGGTTTTGAAGAAATCATCTTAGTTGATGCTAAGGACTTTGACGACAAGAATCAACCGGGAGATTATATTGACAGCACTGCTTTTTCAATCGCACAACGGCTGGCCTTTACCCAGGCTGTTTTAGAGGCTATTGATAAAGCTGCAAAATCAGCCTTGGGTGGTAAATTAACTGTATTTATCATCAAACAATTGAAAGGCGCAGGCGTTCACGCACGGGGTGCGAAATCGCACAATCTTTATCCCAAAGATACCCTGGAAAGTCAGCATATTATTGATGCTTTGAAAGGTCGTGCTTTATCTGTAGAAGCTTGGGAATTAGTACGGGCAAACTGCGAACGTGCTGGCGGTGGCCCTGCTGCTAAGACTGCTGTTACTGAATTTCAATTACCTTTGGCAGATTTGGGAGAATTGCCTTTAGAAGAGTATACCGTTGGCGGTGAAGCCAAGGTTTCTACAACCGCAATGGGGCGCTTAGTTGGCAAAGTCGGAGAACGCGATCGCACTTTTATTGTTACCAATGCAGATGGCAATGAAGCATCAGGAATTGCCAACATTAACCAAGCCTTGAAGATTATTCATCCTACCACAGATGACTTATACAATCAATCACCAAACGGTCAAGTTTACGAACCATTGAGTGAAGATGCTTGTGCAGGTTTAGCCGTTGGCTTATCGCTAATGGGAGCGCGTAGTTTGTGGTGTTCTTACGAATCTTTTGCCATTAATGGTTTACCAATTTGGCAAACAGTCACCCAAGCAATGGCAGAATTACGGCGACCAACTCCCGCTACTATTACCTTATTTACTGCCGGTGCATTAGAACAAGGTCGTAATGGTTGGACGCACCAACGTCCAGAGATTGAAGCTTATTTTGCCGCCATGATGCGGAATGGCAATGTCTTTCCTTTGTTCCCCCCGGATGCTAACAGCATTCAAGTCTGTTATGATTGGGCTTTAACAGCTAAGAATAAGGGAATTGTGATTACTGCCAGTAAGTCACCCTTGCCAATTCGTACCACCTTTGAACAGACAAAACAAGGTTTAGAAAAAGGTGGCGTTGTACTGCAAGAAATTGCCGGGAATAAGACCGTTGTATTTGCCGCGATTGGCGATATGACACTAATTCCTGTATTTGAAGCAGCAGCCGCTTTAGAAAAAGAAGGGATAGGTTCGCGGATTATTTCTATAATTAATCCTCGGCGTTTGTACCGTTCTGCTGATGTTGCTTGGGATACTTGTTCGGAACCAGATGGCGGTTTTATCAGCGATGCGGACTTTGAGAAAATGTTTGGCGGGGATGCGTTAATTGGCGTAATCGGTGGTGCATCGGGGATGTTGGAACCAATTATGTTACGCAGTAATAGCAAGCGTGATACTTTCGCCTGGAAACGGGGAGAAACTACCGCAACAGCAGGACAATTGATGGCCTTTAATGGGTTGACTGCTGAGGCGTTGAAAAAACGCGCTATTGAGTTAGCTGATTAAGTTATAATGTGAGTAAATACCCCTGCCTAGTTTTTACTAGGTAGGGCTAGCCCGATTAAAATAGGCTATAACTATGACAACACAACTTTTAGAAGAAATAGGTACGCTTGCAGAACAGCGATTGGTTCTCCCCAGTTATTATACTTGGGAACAATTTGAGGCGATCGAAATTTTAATGGCGGATACGCCGGGATTGCGAATCACTTATTTAGATGGGTTTATAGAGTTTATGACACTTGGAGAAAATCATGAGACAATAAGTTGTATTATTAGCTTTTTCCTACAATTATACTTTTGTGAAATGGAAATTGAGTATATTCCTGTAGGAAGTGCTACTCGGAGAGATCGAACAAAAAATGTGTCATTTGAACCAGATAAGTCTTATTATATAGGTTCAAAGAAAGAGCATCCCGATCTCGCAGTCGAAATCACGATTACTAGCGGTAGTACAAATAAACTAGCTAAATATCTGCGGCTTGGCATCCCTGAAGTTTGGTTTTGGGAAAATAATCGCCTTTCTGTTTACCGATTACGAGGTGATAATTACCAGCAAATTGCCAACAGCGAATTTTTGCCGGATTTAGATTTAGACTTATTAGTACGTTGTGTTTTAATACCTTCAAGAATTGAGGCGAGGAATGAGTTTATCAAGGGGATTCGGCATTAGTAATGACGTTAAGTGGGAGTAGGTAAATGAATCTAATAATCCTACAAAATTCTAGCCGAATTGCGGATGAAGATAGATTTTCAACTTCAGCTTTAATTGTCATCACTACTAAAGTTGTAGGTTGCGCTACAGGTAGAACTGTAATTATTAAATAGGATGATATTAATTAAAACAGCCATCGCACTCGGTAGCAACCTGGGAGACTCCCTCGCTACCATTAAATCAGCCATCAAAACTCTGGATAAAACCCCAGGAATTAGCGTGAAATCGTACTCAAGCTGCTATCAAACCGCAGCAGTAGGGCCGCCACAACCTGATTATATTAACGCCTGTGCCATACTCGAAGTTGAGTTAGAAGCGCAACAATTACTAGCAACTCTTTTAGAAATTGAAGCTAAATTCGGTCGTCAACGCCGCGAAAAATGGGGCCCCAGAACCCTAGACCTCGATTTACTATTATACGATAATCTAATACTAGAAACTCCGCCACTGGTGCTGCCTCACCCTGGGATGATAGAAAGAGCGTTTGTATTAGTACCTTTGGCAGAAATTGCTCCCGATTGGGTGCATCCAGTAACGGGAAGTACGATCGCAGAACTGGTAAATAGTGTAGACTGTTCAGAAGTACGAAAATTAATATCGTAAATATTACCAATACTTGAGGTATTAGTTATGGAAGAATTGCTAATGCTCAAAGACTTACTGTTGCAAGGCGATATTCCAGCGGCATTAGTCATAGTCGATGAACTTGAAGAAATGAGCCGAGACGACAAAATTAATAACATTCGTAGCTATGCCAAGATTCTGCTGCTACACTTAATTAAACAGCAGGCAGAACATCGTACTACACGCTCTTGGGATATTTCTATTCGCAATAGTGTTCGCGAAATTCAGGAAAAAAATAAGCGTCGTAAAGCAGGGGGGTATTATTTAATGCCAGAAGAATTGCGCTCTATTTTAGAAGTTGCTTACATAATGGCAATTGATGCTGCATCATTGGAAGTAAGAGAAGGACAATATGAGGCGGAAGAATTGGAAGTAATGGTTAACCGAGAAGAAATTATCAATCGGGCCTTGGCTTTAATATCGTAGAAATTGTCCAATATTTGAGGTACTAATTATGGAAGAATTGCTAATGCTCAAAGACCTACTTTTGCAAGGCGATATTCCAGCGGCATTAGTCATAGTCGATGAACTTGAAGAAATGAGCAGAAAAGACATAATTAATAACATTCGTAGCTATGCCAAAATTTTGCTGCTACACTTAATTAAGCAACAAGCTGAAAATCGCACGACTCGCTCTTGGGATCGATCGATTCGTAACTGCACTTGGGAAATTCAAGAACTTAATAAGCGACCAAAAGCAGCAGGTTATTACCTGCCAATACTAGAATTACGCTCAATTCTAGAAGTGACATACTCAAGAGCAATTGATGATGCGTCAGGAGAGGTAAGAGAAGGACAATATGAGCCTGAAGAATTGGCAGCGATGGTTAACCGAGAAGAAATTATCAATCGGGCCTTGGCTTTAATATCACCAGAGAGTTAAAATTAAACAATCACCATTAAAATTTTCCATGAAAATTGTTGAAGAACTACCACAAATTATCAAACAACGGCTATTTTATCAAGGTCGCAAATTTAGCTTTGATGTCAATCGCCTCCGCCTCCCCAATGGTTCCGAAGGCGAATGGGAATGTATTCGCCACCCAGGAGGCGCTTTAGCAGTACCCGTCACCCCTGAAGGCAAACTTGTCTTATTGCGACAATATCGATTTGCAACTCAAGGGCGGATTTTGGAATTCCCAGCAGGTACTATTGAACCTAATGAAGATCCCGCAGAAACTATCAAGCGCGAAATAGAAGAAGAAACGGGATATCGCGCTCATAAATGGCAAAAATTAGGGCAATTTTTTCTCGCTCCTGGTTATTCAGATGAAATTATTTATGCCTTTTTAGCACAAGATTTAGAACTACTGGAAAAACCGCCAGAGCAGGATGAGGATGAGGATATGGAAGTCGTTTTATTCACACCTGAAGAATTAGAAGCTGCCATTTTAGCAGGTGAACCAGTCGATGCTAAATCGATTTCTAGCTTTTTTCTTGCTCGCCCATTTTTGAACTAAAAACCTAGAGGTTTTATTAATACATGCTGCTAGAATTAGCAATTGGCGATGCTTACGGCGCTGGCTTTGAATTTGCTGACCAGCAGATAATTGAATCCTACAATAATCTCAGCAGCTACATACAGCATCCCCGTCACGATATCCAACCGGGATGCTACACAGATGACACACAAATGAGTTTAGCAATTGCTGAAACTATCGTCGCTAAAGAACCTTGGACACCGGAAGTTTTAGCTAGTAAATTTATTGTCGCTTTTAATCGCGATCGCAGAGTGGGTTATGCCAGTAAATTTTACAATTTTTTACTGGAAGTTGAAGACGGAAAGGATTTCTTAGCCAGAATTTACTCCAGTAGCGATAAAAGTGGTGCGGCGATGCGCGCCGCTCCCATTGGCATATTTTCTACGGTAGAAAAAGTTATCGAAGCTGCTACCATTCAAGCTGCAATTACCCACAATACTCCAGATGGAATCAATGCCGCTAGAGCCGCAGCTTTGATGTCCCATTACTTTATCTATAGGCTAGGTTCAAAGGGAGATTTAGGAAAGTTTCTGGAAACTCACGTATCTGGTGAATGGTCAAAACCTTGGGAAGGAGAAGTTAAAACAAAAGGTTTAATCTGTGTACTAGCCGCTATTACTGCGTTCATGCGAAATGATAGTATGAGCGAACTTCTCAAAGATTGTATTGCCTTTTCTGGAGATGTAGATACGGTAGCTGCTATTGCCTTAGCGGCAGCTTCATGCAGCCCAGAAATTACCCAAGATCTTCCCGAACATCTGATAGAAAACTTAGAAAACTTCTCTTATGGTAAAGATTATATTATCCAACTAGATCGGCAATTGATGAGTTTAGTGGAGCAATAAAGGATGTCTGATTTAATTCTATTTTGGCATCGGCGTGACTTACGAATTTCTGATAACATTGGATTGGCAGCAGCACGTCATTTAAGTCAAAAAGTAGTTGGAATTTTTTGCCTGGATTTCAATATTTTACAGCGCGATGATGTGGCACCGGCCAGAGTAACTTATATGATTGGATGCTTGCAGGAACTTCAACGTCGCTATCTGGAAGCTGGCAGTCAATTATTGATACTTCAAGCTGAACCTACCCAAGGAATACCGAAATTAGCAATAGCTTTGCAGGCAAAGGCTGTCTTCTGGAATTTAGATGTTGAGCCATATTCAAGAGAGCGCGATGACGCTGTTTCAAACGCACTTCAACAAGCAGGAATTAAGGTTCAAAACTTTTGGGATCAACTTCTACACGCGCCCGATGAAATTCGCACGGGGATGGGTACAAAGTACACAGTTTATACCCCATTTTGGAAAAATTGGGTTAGCAAACCCAAAGCCGAACCTGTTGATACATTGCCGATTATGTCTCTGGAACAGTTAACAGGATTAACGGCAAAAGAACAAGAAATAGCTAAGTTATGTGGTACAATTAGATTGCCAAGTGCGAAAGAATTAGGATTTGTTTGGAATGCTCCTTTAATTATAGAGCCAGGGGAAGATGGAGCGCAAGAAAAGTTAGATAATTTTTGCGATCGCGCTATTTATGACTATGATAAACAGCGCAACTTTCCGGCGGTTGACGGCACATCTCAACTCAGTGCTGCTCTTAAGTTTGGAGCAATTGGTATTCGTACTGTTTGGCAAGCTACTGTTACAGTTATGGAAAAATGCCATACTGAAGCAGCGCGGATAAATATCCAGACTTGGCAACAGGAATTGGCTTGGCGAGAATTTTATCAACACGCCATGTATAACTTCCCAGAATTAGCTAATGGTGCTTATCGAGAGGCGTTTAAAGACTTTCCTTGGGATAACAATCAAGAACTTTTCCAAGCTTGGTGTGAAGGGAAAACAGGCTATCCAATTATTGATGCTGCTATGCGTCAAATGAATCAAACTGGGTGGATGCACAACCGCTGTCGGATGATAGTTGCTAGTTTCTTGACCAAAGATTTAATTATTAACTGGCAGTGGGGCGAAAAATACTTTATGCAGAAGTTAATTGATGGCGACCTTTCTGCTAATAATGGAGGATGGCAGTGGAGTGCGTCAAGCGGTATGGACCCGAAACCGCTGCGAATTTTTAATCCATTTACCCAAGGGCAAAAATTCGATCCAAAAAGTGAATATATCCGGAAATGGGTTCCAGAATTGCGTTGGATAGATACAGCTTCTTTGCTAACTGGGAAAATCACGCCGATAGAGCGGCGCAGCCTTGGCTATCCTGAGCCGATTGTGGATCATAATCAGCAGCAGCGAAGGTTTAAGGAACTTTATAAGCAACAAAAAATAGTTGAGTAAATTCTTTAGTTTTGGTGTACAATATGTAAATTCATGCCAACTCGATTGGTAATGCTAGAGATACTAATCCCTAGAATGTTGCAAAAAGTAGAGGGAAAACTTACCTTTGCTGAAGCGATTGCATCTGAATTAATATCCTGACGTTTTTAATGAGCTTTTTTGATTGTGCAGTTAACTGACTCAAATAAACCTACAATCGCCTTTATTGCCTTACTAATTGGCGTATTTGCTATCTCTCTTGCTGCTACTTTTGTTAAGTTTAGCCGCTACGAACTCAGCTCTTATGCCATTGCTTCCAATCGCTTACTTATATCGGCGATTGTATTTGGCTTGTGCAATGGCGGTATTACTGCATTTCAGCGTCTCTCTCCTAAAGAAACAGTGGAATCAGAGTTATACACAGCTAAAACTCTGGGGATGTTAGTGATAGCAGGAGTGTTATGGTTGGCGGCTCTTGCTGCGGTTTTTTGGGCACAATCCCAGACAAGTATTGCGATTGCTACTTTACTGCACAATCTTGCGCCAATTTTCACCAGCTTGGGAGCATGGTGGTTTTTAGGCAAGACATTTGAGCGTAAATTTGTATTGGGTATGATGATTGCAATCGTGGGAGTAGGAGCGATTGGATGGCAGGAAATACAAATTGATACAAGTCGGGTACAGGGAGATTTTGCGGCTCTTCTATCGGCGGTGTTTTTGTCAGGATATCTGATGATTATGGAACAGATTCGTACTCAGTTATCTCCTGTGACGATGCAAATGTGGATTTGTGGTATTGGGGCGTTTGTAAGTTTACCTGTACTACTGCTAACTCAAAGTCCGGCTTTTCCTCACTCGTTCAATACTTGGTTGATGATTCTCGCTTTAGCCTGCATTTGTCAAGGTTTAGGGCATGGATTATTAACCTTTAGTCTTGACACTTTATCATCGGTGGTTGTCGCTTTAGTTCATCTACTCGAACCTGTTTTTGCAGGGATGTTGGCTTGGATTATTTTTTCAGAAAAGCTCGGTTTTTCGAGTTGGATTGGCTTTACAATCGTGCTTTTAGGATTGTATGTAGCGATTATAAGTCAAACAACGAACGATCTGCAACCAAGTCAATTGGAAGAACCTGTTCAGAATTAGGTAGATTGGTAATTGGTAATTGGTAATTGGTAATTGGTGATTGCTATAATGAGCGCTCCTCCCATCCTTTTTTCTTCTTCTTAAACGATGGTAGGTGAATAAACTATCAAAAAAAATAGGCTGGCTATCTTCACATAGCGCCTATCTCATCAATATTTAAATAAGGTTCACCGCAACGCCGTCTTACCTCAGCTTTTGACCTGGTGTAAACCAGGTGGGCACCTCAGCTCAGTCTTAAAGTTTCCGGGTACAAGCCCGGTATACTGCTGACGAAACAAATAGGCTCCCGTAATGTTTAGAGTTATAGATCAAAAAAACATTATCGGCAGTCACCAACGTCGTAGCAAACCTGTATTCTTATTATACAGAATTATCAGATTTTGGCAAGCTTTAATTAACTTAACTTGCATACCAGATAGATTCAATGGTTTGAGCGATCGCCATCGCCTCATCTCGCCTATCCCCATGCGATCGCGCATCCTGTACAACTGTAACATGACCCAACTTACGACCGGGACGCGATTCGCTCTTACCATACCAATGCACATAAGCACCCCTGATTTGTGCCAGTTTTTCTCGCTTGGTTAAATAGTCAGATTGCGCGTTTTCATACCCCAGTAGGTTTACCATAATCGCACCGTCACAATTAAGGGAAGTTTTACCTAAAGGGAGTTGACAAACTGCTCGTAAATGTTGTTCAAACTGGGAAGTTTCGCAAGCGTCGATGGTGAAGTGCCCAGAATTGTGAGTACGGGGTGCAATTTCATTGACTAACACTTTGTCATCCTTAGTTAAAAATAATTCAATACCAAAGATACCGACTGCTTGTAAACTATTGAGGAGAGAGTGGGCGATCGCTTCCGCTTGTTTTGCTACTTCTAAACTAACATCAGCGGGAGCAATAACCCGCCGACAAACTTGATTTTCCTGCTGAGTTTCAACTATTGGATAAATTGCCACTTCCCCAGTGACGGAACGAGCCGCAATTATTGCTAATTCGCGATCAAAAGGTACGAATTCTTCAAGTAATAATGGCTGATTTCCTAGCTTAGCCATTATTGACTTTAAACTCGCTTCATCTTTAATAATAAACGTACCTTGACCATCATAACCGTGACGACGAGCTTTGAGAACCACTGGAAATGGAATTGGTAATTGGTAATTGGTAATTGGTAATTGGTGTTCTCCTGCTTTTGTATTGCTATCTTCTCTATTTATTATTCCCCCCTCCCAAAACTTCGGAGTTGGCAAACCCAAATCTCGCAGATAACAACGTTGGTGATACTTATCTAATAAAGGTGCTAGTGCTGACAAACTGGGTCGAAAGATTACCCCTTGCTTTTCCAGGGTAGATAACGCTTCTAAGTCAATAAACTCATTCTCAAAAGTAATGGCATCAGCACGATTTGCTAACTCGGCAGTTGCCAGAGCATCATCAATAGATGCTAACACAATATCCGCCGCTACTGTTGCCGCTGGATCGGTGGACTTCGGTGTTTGAATTAGTAATTTTACTCCTAATTTTGCGGCTGCATCTGCCATCATCCATGCTAGTTGTCCGCCGCCGATGACACCTACCCGCTTGATTTCTTGAGATTGATTAGTAGCAATTGGACTGACGTTCATACCTATAAACCTACTTGCTATAATTATTTTATCAGAGGTTACGCAAAGAAACCCAATTTCTACAACAAATTTTATGTTTAGCCGCAAAGTATTTACTGATAACCGATCAAACGCATTCCTAGTCTTCGTGTATAATTCCTATCGCCGCAGTTTGGCAAATTGATAGCATTGAGCGGATTAATTTGTGGCAAACTGATTGATTTTTGTGCCAATAATTTTCCTTTATATAATTATTTATGTTATACTATTAATGACAACAAATATTTTAATTCATAAATAAAAAATCAATGAAAGACTTAACAAGATGGGAAGAATACGCTCCTGAAGCATATAATAAAATTCGTAGTTCTAGTGACGATATAGGAGAGATTGCAAAGAATACAGGTTGGTTAGAATTTCAGATTCATAGGATAAAAAATCACTTATTTTATGGAGAACACCAATTAGATGACGGAGTTAGATGTTTTGATCCCGACCCAGACATTGCTGATGCGTGGATGCGATTGTCCCAAGGTCAGTATAACATGGAGGATTTGCGCTTACTCGAACATGAATACTTTGAGTTGAAGTTTGAAGGAATTTTCCGAACCGACTACCGAACTGCACATAAAGCAACTTTAGATTCCGGTCGCCCCTGGAAGCTACCACTTCCATAACTTGTAGAGTGTGCGCTCGCCACAAACAAGCTTTTAACTCAGAGCTATAGATGGTTGTCGGCGAGCGCCCACCCTACGTTTAATTGTGTAAGATATTATGTTGTTAGTACCTATATTTTGTTATACTGTTATCAAATCCTTACTATTACAAAGGAAACTATGGCTTTTTACGTTTTACTATTGAAAGAAAAAGAGGATGATACAGGTGTAATTTATCGTTTCGGTCCCCATGAACACGATCTGGGATTATTGTGGCTAGATAAATCGAATGGAGTAGTAAAGGAACTTAAACAAACATCTGTTAACAACTCAGAAGCATTTTTCCAGAGGGCCGCAGTTAAGGTTCGCCAACACTGGAAAGCAGGAGGTTTTCCCGAAAAAACTTGCTGGGCATCGTGAGGGGTAAAATTCAGGAAATAAATCAGAGGTAAGGACAACGTGAAAGTTTTAGTAGTAGGAAACGGAGGCCGAGAGCACGCGATCGCAACAAAACTGCTGCAATCAGGCAAAATAGAACAAGTATTCTGTGTCCCTGGCAATGGCGGAACAGCCACCCTCAAAGGTTGCCACAATCTCCCCCTTCCAGTAGATGACTTTGAGGGCATGGAACGAGCCATCTTAGAGCATGATATCTCCTTAGTCGCCGTCGGCCCCGAAGTCCCTCTATCTCTAGGCATTGCTGACTACTTTCAACAGCGAAATATTCCCGTTTTTGGCCCCATCGAAGCAGGAGCTCAAATTGAAGCGAGTAAATCCTGGGCCAAAGATTTGATGCTGGAAGCTGGTATCCCCACCGCTAAATCAGGTACATTCACCGATGCTGACTCTGCTAAAGCTTACATCGCCGCCCAGGGAGTGCCGATCGTTGTCAAAGCCGATGGGCTCGCTGCGGGTAAAGGTGTCACAGTTGCCACCACCCTAGAAATGGCTGAAAGTGCGATCGATGCTATCTTTGGCGGGGAGTTTGGTAGTGAGAATATTCGCGCCGTAGTTGAAGAATTTTTAAGCGGTCAAGAAGTCTCAATCTTAGCTTTAACTGATGGTTTGACCATTGTACCGCTGTTGCCCGCACAGGATCATAAAGCGATCGGCAACGGCGACACGGGCCCCAACACTGGCGGTATGGGAGCCTACGCCCCTGCACCCATTGTCACACCCGCGCTGATGCAGCGGATTCAAACAGAAATTCTACAGCCGACCTTGACAACATTACAAAAACGTGGCATAGACTACCGGGGTGTGCTTTACGCAGGTTTGATGATTTCCCCAGAGGGCGAACCCAAAGTCTTAGAGTTTAACTGTCGCTTCGGCGATCCCGAAACTCAACCCATCCTGTCCCTGCTGGAAACGCCCCTCGAAGACATCATGCTGGCTTGTTGTCAACAGCGTTTAGACGAATTGCCAGCCCTGAGTTGGAAACCGGGGGCGGCTGTTTGTGTGGTGCTGGCCGCTGGCGGCTATCCAGGAGTTTATGAGAAATGTAAAGTAATTACCGGGATTGAGCAAGCCGAAGCTTTGGGGGCGACTGTCTTTCACGCCGGGACTAAGCTGAAAGAGCAGCTAATTACTGACGGGGGGCGGGTTTTAGGGGTAACTGCGATCGGCGAAACCTTTGAGATTGCCATCAAAAAAGCTTACGCAGCCGTTGATTGTATCCAGTTTGAAGGGGCTTACTGCCGCCGGGACATTGGGCACCGAGCGATGAAAAATTAAAATTTAATAATTAAAATTTAAAAATGTAACAATAAAGTCTGGATTTGCACTTGCCCTCTGGCAAGATATAAAAATCCAATTTTTTAATTTTACATTTTTAATTTTTAATTACCCAAATGCTGGCCTTCCTCAAAAACATCGGAGAAATAATAGCCCATTGGTGGTCGGAGTTTACCCTCCAGACGCGGCTGATGGCGGGAGCCACACTGGTAGTCTCCTTGATTATGAGCGGCCTCACCTTCTGGGCCGTCAATACCATTCAACTAGATGCCCACCTCAATGACACCCGCTACGGCCGCGATCTCGGTCTACTGCTAGCTGCCAATGTCGCCCCTTTAATCGCCCAAAACGATCGCACAGAAGTAGCCCGCTTTTCCCGGCAATTTTACGGCAGCACATCCAGCATTCGTTATATCCTCTACGCCGACGATGCTGGCGAAATCTACCTCGGCTTACCCTTTTCTGAGTCAGAGGTAGAAACGTCCCTAACTCTCCGTCGCCGGATTCAACTTCCCGATACTTTTACCGCCAATCTTGAAGAGGTCAATTTCACCCCTGAACCCTTAGTAAAGCAGCACTTAACTCCCGCAGGGGAAGTGACTGACGTATTTGTTCCTCTCGTCCACGAGGGCAAATATCTAGGAGTTTTAGCGATCGGTATTAATCCTAATCCTACAGCCGTCATTTCCTCAAATTTAACTAGGGATGTCACCTTAGCAGTGTTTGTCACAATTTGGGTGATGGTAATTTTAGGGGCAGTATTTAACGCTTTGACGATTACTCAGCCGATTAAAGAATTAGTTTTTGGCGTTAAAAATATTGCTTCCGGTAACTTTAAACAGCGCGTTGATTTGCCTTTAGGTGGTGAATTAGGCGAATTAATTTGTAGCTTTAATGAGATGGCTGAAAAGCTGGAAAGCTACGAAGAGCAAAACATTGAAGAATTGACAGCCGAAAAAGCCAAGCTGGAAACCCTGGTTTCTACTATTGCTGACGGTGCCGTGCTGCTGGATGCTAATTTGTACATCATTTTAGTTAACCCGACCGCGCGGCGAATCTTTGGCTGGGAATATAAGAATGTAATTGGGGAAAATGTTTTAAATTACTTACCTGCGGAGGTGCAGCTAGAGGTAGCTAGGCCATTGTATCAAATTGCTGGTGGCGATCGCGAAGGGGGAGAATTTCGCTGTTCGCTTACAGAACCAATTAATCGCACTGTGAGAATTCTTGTTACGACTGTAACTCTACATAAAGCACCGGGTTCAGAACCGCTGTGTAAAAGTTGTCTCCATGAAGAAAGGAATACCTGTACCGAGGCCCCGCGCCCCGATGCTTTTGAATGTTCCTTATACTTTGAAAGTGCTAAATCTCACCTTCCAGAAGAGTATCGAGACAACCTGAAAGGGATTGCGATGACGATACAGGATATTACTCGCGAAGTAGAACTAAATGAAGCTAAGAGTCAATTTATTAGCAATGTTTCTCACGAATTGAGAACGCCTTTGTTTAATATTAAATCATTTATAGAAACTCTCCACGAGTACGGGGAAGACCTCAGCGAGGCTGAACGTCGGGAATTTCTAGAAACGGCAAATCATGAGACTGACCGCCTCACTCGCCTGGTTAACGATGTATTAGATTTGTCGCGGTTGGAATCTTGCCGAATTTATCATTTTGACGGGGTTGATATTGCCCAAGCTGTAGAGCAAACCTTACGTACTTATCAACTCAATGCTAGAGATAAGGGTATTGAATTGATTCAGGAACTTGACCCGGATTTACCAGCGGTTTTGGGTCATTACGATTTGTTGCTACAAGTGTTCGCGAATCTGGTTGGTAATGCTTTGAAATTTACTCATTCGGGAGGAAAGATTGCGATTCGCGCTTCTCAGTTAGATGTGGAAGTAAGGGAGGATAAATATGAAGTTGCTAATGAGGAATCTTCCCCAGGAAACTATTCTCTCTCACACGCAGTACAGCCTTCTAAGCTAGTGCGAATTGAGATTTCTGATACGGGAATTGGCATTGATGCAGAGGATCAAGAGGCAATATTTGACCGTTTTTTCCGGGTGGAAAATCGGGTGCATACTTTGGAAGGTACTGGGTTAGGGCTTTCAATTGTGAGGAATATTATTGATAAGCATCATACTAAGGTGCATTTAGTTAGTGAGGTTGGGGTTGGTACTACTTTCTGGTTTGATTTAATAGTTTATGGGCAAAAATAGGTATTGGTAATTGGTAATTGGTAATGGCTAATGGCTAATTGCTAATGGCTAATGGCTAATTGACACAAATAGGACTTACGCATAGAGTCCCAGAAACCGGGTTTTTGAGAGCATCTGTGGTCATAACGAAGTATTTTCATAAAAAAACCCGGTTTCTTTGATTGGGTGCGTAAGCCCTGACAAAATATCCGTAACGCCGCCGTCCCGGCGGTTTCTTTACCGCCAAGATGGCGGCGTTACGTAAAGTTTCTAAGTGAAATACCCGGCCAGATATCAATTGGCTGACTCGATTTAACAATCTGCATCCCCGCATCCGCAAACCTCGCAAAAGCAGCATCCGCTTGCTCTGTAAAATCAATTATATCGGCAACAACAACCGGCGAAGTACAATCTTCTAGCAGATAAACTTTCTTAGCTAATTTAGAATCTCGTGCCATAATTTCTGTTAGCAAGTCCTCAATTGTCCAAGCAACACAATGACTCTTAGCTTGTCCGGCAATAATTACCGCGTCATATTCCAGTAATTTCTGAATAAAAAGCAGATTTTTTTGAGCAATAGGACGACCATCTGCACCATCTAAAACTTCTGGTCGCAAGACTGAATAATTTTCTGTGAGGGGATTGCTACCTTTAATTTCAAAAAGAGTTTGGCTGTTTCGGGCTATATTATGAAAAAATATCGCTTCTTCAACTGCCGAAACTAAGGCGTGTCCAATACCCCCCAACATCGAGTGATAAGGCCAAATTGTGAGGGGATATTTACCGTTGTCACTTAGTTTTTGAACGTAGTGTAATGCGTGTTTTTGCAAAGCTAAATAGTTACCGTCTGCAATGCTATAACTGATAGCAGGATTCACTTTCCAGATGCCTGTTTGAACATCATTTAGTGTCACCATTGTAGCGGCTGGTGCTGGGTGTTCTCCTGCGTCATTAATCCAAAATATCGGATGGAAAATTTGCATAGCGGTGTGGGTATCCATTGTAGGTGCAATGGCTGTAATTACACCTAAATTGCGATAAATAAATTCGCACAGTCGCGCGTTGTCATCAACCGCACCAGTACCGGAACGACCTGCAACAAATAATTCAAAGTTGGGAATACAAAAAGTATTTTGGGCATCAATTATCATTAGACAAATGCGAGTTTTGTCTTCTGCTGCGGGTTGAATACTATTTTGTTTTGCCCATTGTTTTGCCTCTGTTGCCCTATCTTGATAGGGCACTCGCCAGACTTCTCCAACTTTTTTGGGGTCGAAGTGAGAAGGAATTTGTAGTTGAGTTTGTGTTGTCATTATGATTTCCCTGCAAACAAATGCTGGAATCCGCTATATTAGTGTTATTGATACACTCCTAGCTTAGTGTCGCTAAAACACATTGTCAAGAGTAGCTAGAAAAATTCCCACTCCCCAATTCCCATGACTTACACCTACGAATTTCCGAGACCTGCACTTACCGTCGATTGCGTCGTCTTTGGATTGGATGAAGACAACCTGCTAAAAATCATGCTGATTCAGCGGAAACTGCCACCTTTTCAGGGACAATGGGCTCTACCTGGGGGCTTTGTGCGGATTGAGGAAAACCTCGAAGCAGCGGCGCGGCGGGAGTTGCGCGAGGAAACGGGCATTAAAAATGTATTTTTAGAGCAACTTTATACCTATGGTGATGTTAATCGAGATCCGCGCGATCGCGTTGTCACTGTCGCCTATTTCGCCTTAATCAATTTATCGGAGCACCCGATTGATGCCACAACTGATGCAACAGATGCCGCTTGGTTTCCTGCTACTAAAAAGCCGCCACTTCCTTTCGACCACGAGCAAATTTTAGCAACAGCTCTTGCTAGACTAAAAGGCAAAGTCCGTTACGAGCCCATCGGATTTGAACTTTTACCAAAAAAATTCACCCTCACCCAACTCCAGAAGCTTTATGAAACAATTTTAGAGCAAAAACTAGATAAGCGAAATTTCCGTAAAAAAATTCTTAAAATGGAGCTTTTAGTAGCGCTAGATGAAACCGAAACCGGAGTGGCCCATCGCGCCGCAAGACTTTATAAATTTGACGAACGCAAATATCATAAATTAAAACAAAAAGGATTTAATTTTGAACTATAATCATGGTCAATGCTTGCTAAGGAGGTAAAAGTAACATGATATCCAGCTTATGGGCTACCCCCTTAAAATTAATCAACTCAATGCCCGCAAGAGCGTATCTTTTGACTGCGATCGTTATTTTCGCTATTTCGGGATCAGTTATTCGTAAATTAACAGAAATAGGCGCTCAAAACTTAATTAATGGCAGGAATCCTATTTCATTTTGCAATGTTTTATTTGCAGGAAATATTTGTGCTTTGCTGGTTCTAATTTTTGTCTATTACCGACAATGGAATCTACCTGCATTAAAACAGCTTTCTAGAAAAGATTGGCTAAGTCTAAGCGTAGTTGCCATCCTCGAAGGAGCTTTAGCGCCCACCTTAATTTTTACAGCTCTGGCTGTGACAATGGTCAATAATGTCATTTTGATTGGGCGCATCGAGCCACCTTTAACTTTGATTTTATCAGTATTATTGCTACGAGAACGAGTAAATAGGTGGGTTGTTGGCGGTGCAATTGCTTCATTTATTGGTGTTATCATAACAATATTACTTCAAACTCCCGATGACAATATTGTAAAAATGGGAGGCGCTATTCCAATAGGACAAGGTGAATTAATGACCGCTGGGTGGGCTGTATGTATAGCTATTTCCACTATTATTAGTAAAGCAAAACTTGGCAAAATACCGTTGGGAATATTTACCGTCTTTAGAACATTTATAGGTACAATTATCTTTTTTGCAATTGTTATGGTGCAATATGGCCCAATTCATTTTATTGATATTTTCTCGCCTTTATTATGGCAATGGATGTTATTCTATGGAATTGTCATTGTTGTGGGCGGTCAATTATGTTTTTTTACTGGGTTAAAAAAATCTACCGCATCCGAAGTTTCATTAGCTAGCTCTTTTGGCCCCATTGCTGGAATTTTAGCCTCTTACTTGATTTTAGGAGAATTGCCTAGCATTGCTCAATATATTGGTGGTACTGTTATTATGGCGGGCATCATATTAACCCAAATAGGAGTTGTTCGCCAAAGCATTGAAACTCCAGTTACAATGCAGAGTGTTAGTGCTATGGAAATTGATAGAGAAGTTGGTTTTAAAGGAGTGTAAAACCATCTTTAAAAAATGTAAGATTTTCTCAATCCCCTCTTTAAATTCAGTAAATTTCACTGTCAACTAAGAGCATAAATTTATGTTAGAACAACCACCAAGTAGTGCGAATAGAACCATAAAAAATAGCATTAAATTTTTCTTAATTGCCTCATTAGTTGCGCTCGTTAGCATTTTAGCACGAGCTATGAATATCCAAGAACTTTTAAGAAGCGGATTGATCTGGATTGAGCAGCTTGGATTTTGGGGGCCAGTAGCATTTATTATTGTCTATAATCTAGCTACTGTTTTATTTATCCCCGGTTCTATCCTCACACTAGGAGGAGGCTTTATTTTCGGCCTTGTTTGGGGTTCAATATATGTTTTTTTTGCCGCAACTTTAGGTGCTACTTTAGCTTTTTTGATCGGTAGATACTTATCTCGCAACTGGGTAGCAAAAAAAATTGAGAATTACCCAAAGTTCAAAGCAATTGATGAAGCTGTTGGTCGAGAAGGATTTAAAATAGTTTTTTTAACACGCCTTTCTCCCATCTTTCCTTTCAATCTTTTAAATTATGCTTTTGGAGTAACGCAAGTTTCCTTAAAAGACTATGTTTTAGGTTCATGTGGTATGATTCCAGGGACTATGATGTACGTTTACCTCGGTTCTTTAGGGGGAGAAATGGCTATAATAGAAAGAGCCTGTTATGCTGTAAATAGCCAAGCATCCGCCGCAAATTTACTTATTAATGGGATCGGTTTGATTGCCACTGTTGCTGTCACCCTTTATACAGCTAGGATTGCTCGTAAAAGTTTAGAAGCCAATATTTAATAGGAGAACTTGCCATGTCAAGCTCGAAAAGCGATAGCATAAATATATCGCCAATGGATGTACACAACCAAAGATTAGTTTCTTATTTACATCCGCCAGATTGGGTAAATCCTCAACCAGTTAGCCGTTATAATTTAGTTGTAATAGGAGCTGGGCCAGCAGGATTAATAGTTGCCGCAGGTGCAGCAGGTTTAGGCGCAAAAGTTGCTTTAGTTGAAAAACATTTAATGGGTGGCGATTGTTTAAATGTCGGTTGCGTGCCGTCAAAATGCCTGATTAGTTCCTCCGTTGTTGTTGCTAATATTAGAGATGCAAAGCGATTTGGCATCCAAGTTCCAGATAATATAGACGTGGATTTTGCCGCAGTAATGGAAAGACTGCGGCAGTTAAGAGCCGGAATAAGTGATGTCGATTCAGCTCAACGCTATCAAGAAAAATTAGGGGTTGATGTTTTTCTAGGAGCAGGTCGTTTCTCCAGTGATGATACCATTGAAGTAGCAGGTAAAACTCTACGTTTTAAAAAGGCAGTAATTGCCACAGGTGCGAGAGCATTGCAACCACAAATTCCGGGTATAGAAGAAGCTGGATATCTTACTAATGAAACAGTATTTAACCTCACAGAACAGCCGAAACGTTTAGCAATAATTGGCGGCGGGCCCATTGGTTCCGAATTAGCTCAAGCCTTTCAGCGATTGGGTTCCGAAGTAGTGTTGCTGCACAAAAATGCTCACATTTTAGACCGCGAAGATACTGATGCAGCAGAAATTGTTCAGCAGGCTTTTATCCGAGAAGGAATTCAGCTAATTTTACAGTCTAAAATCAAGAGGATTGAGCGAACAAACGCAGGTAAAGTTATCTATTATCAATCCCATAGCCAGGAAAATTCAATCACTGTAGATGAAATTCTAGTTAGTGCGGGACGTTCCCCGAACGTGGAAACCTTAAACCTTGAAGCTGTCGGCGTTAAGTACGATACAAAAAGTGGGGTGTTTGTCAATGACCACCTGCAAACCAGTAATCCTCGTATTTATGCTGCTGGCGATGTTTGCATGAACTGGAAATTTACTCATGCTGCTGATTTTGCCGCCAGAATTGTCATTCAAAATACTCTATTTTTAGGACGTAAAAAACTTAGCGCTTTGACAATGCCTTGGTGTACTTACACAGACCCGGAGATTGCTCATGTAGGAATGTATGAGCAAGAAGCTAAGGAAAAAGGGATTGAGATAAATACATTTTTTATTCCTTTTAGTCAGGTAGATAGAGCTGTTACTGATGGGGAAGAAGAAGGATTTGTAAAAATTCACGTCAAGAAAGGTACGGATAAAATTTTAGGTGCAACAATTGTGGCTAGAAATGCAGGCGAAATGATTAGCGAAATAACTCTAGCAATGGTTAATAATATTGGTTTAGGAAAAATTGCCAGCGTGATTCATCCTTATCCAACTCAAGCGGATGCAATTCGCAAAGCGGCGGATGCTTACAATCGTACTCGGTTGACACCTTTTGTGAAAAAACTGTTTTCTCAATGGCTAACTTGGACGCGATAGATATTCATTACGTAACGCCGCCATCAAGGCGGTGACTTTACCGC
>NZ_JAQMUA010000110.1:0-6606 GCF_028330895.1 Kamptonema animale CS-326
CTATTACGCCAACTCCTACCGCCACGCCAACTCCTACCAGTACACCTACACCTACAGTACCTCCAGGTACTCCCACAGTCATTTTCCTTGAACCACTTGGCAGTACCGACGTACTCGAAAGCTTGGGCAGCGATATATACAAAGTGCGATTAAATAATCAGCCAACTACTAATGTCACCGTTGCTATTACCCCTGGAACCCAAGTTACCGTCAGCCAACCTGCCCTTACTTTTACTCCTGCCAATTGGAATATCGCCCAAACGTTAACGGTGACTGCGGTTAACGATGCGGTTGTTGAGGGCGATCGTGTCAGCGCGATCGCCCATGCCACCACCAGTGCTGACACATTGTATAATAATCTCGCCGCCCCTCTTACAGTCAATATCAGCGATAACGACAACTTAGGCGATGTCAAAACCTTGTCCCAAAAGTCAGTAATCGGTTTGACAGATAAGGACGATCGCATAACAGGATCGGCATTGAATGACATTATCCACGCACGCCCCGGCAATGATTATCTTGATGGCAAAGCAGGGGATGACTTGCTTTACGGACAAAAAGGTGATGACGGTATCAGCGGCGGTGATGGCAATGACATTATTTTTGGCGGCCAAGGAATTGAATTTATTCGCGGTGACGGTGGTACTGACTTGATTTATGGAGGTAAGGAAAGCGATCGCATTTACAGCGGCGATGGTGACGATCTACTGTTTGGTGACGCGGGCAATGATTACTTATTTGGAGAAATGGGGGCCGACACTATCACAGGCGGATTGGGTTTTGATGTGTTTGCGATCGCGATCGGCACTGGCGGAACCAGCTTAGTCGCTGCCGATGTAATTACTGATTTTACCCCAAATCAAGACAAAATTGATTTATTGAGTTCCCTTACTTTTAACCACTTAAATATCTCTCAAGGCACAGGTCTAAATATTGCTGATACAATCATTCAGTACCAGGTAACGGGTGAATATTTAGCTATATTAAAGGGAGTAACTGCCAGTAGTGTAGTTCAGGGAGTAACTGTTTAGGACATTCTAAGTAGAAGGAAGAAGGAAGAAGGAAGAAAAATTTAGTTATCTAGGAGAGAAGGAAGAATGTTTATACAGTCAGCTTTTTAGCCATCCCGATCTTATGTTTAATTAGGTGGATTTACTTAGTTTCCTCAAACCCTTAATTCTATTCCCTTCTTCCTCTTCTTTCCCTAGCCCCTAGGCCCTAGCCCCTAGCCCCTAACCGCTGAAAGCGGTTGCAGTCGCCCACAAAAAAGCTCCCCCAGGGGGAGAGCCAAGAAGTTTTGAGTTTTGAGTTGCCTCTTCCTTCTTACTCCTAAAGCGATCTATAGACCCGGTAGTTAATTTCAGGGAAGATATTATCGATCGCCTCCACCTTTTCCAACCAACCGGAGTCAACCTTGCCCTCTTTCACCTCATCATAGAGTTTGTGCAAACGCATTAAATGCGATCGCGTCCGCCGTACCGCATAAGGAACCATAGTCCCCGTCCGCATAATAAACGCCCAGTCAGAAGACTGAGCTAGCAACAATTCCCGCGCCGCCTGGTTAAGAGCCCGCCACTCCAACTCATCCGCAGGTTCGCGGTTTCCCAGCTCAATCATCCGCTCAGTCGCCTTATGCAAGTGCGGGTAAATCCAAGCATTAGTATCATTGAGCCAATACTCGTGGAACCCCCGGAAACCCCAACTTGACTGAGAAGGGCGACAAACTTGCTGAGTAGGGTTTCCCTGCAAATAATCTGCCAAGTGAGTCATCTCGTAAGTATGTTGGTCATACCAAGACTTACGGAACAAATAATCTAAGAACCAAGGGCCCTCATACCACCAGTGGCCAAAAAGTTCAGCATCATAAGGCGAAACAATAATCGGAGGCCGCTGCATAATCCCGTAGAGGTGATCTACTTGGCGTTCCCGGTTGAAAGTAAAATTGCTAGCGTGCTCCGCCGTCTTTTCCCTTGCCCAGTAGGGGTCATAAAGGGCCTTATCACCCAAACCCAAACCCCTGCCAGTAATTTTGTGATACTTAATCCCAGTATTCTTACGTTGACCATTGGGCATTATGTAGGGCTTAATGTAATCGTATTCGGCTTCCCAGCCCAAATCTTTATAGAATTCGCGATACTCTGGTGCTCCCGGATATCCCACCTCCGAAGACCAAACCTGCTGCGACGACTCATGATCGCGTCCAAACACCGCCACGCCAGACTCAGTAAAGATCGGAGCGTAGCTACCATAGCGCGGACGAGGACGAGCGTAAAGGATACCGTGACCGTCAGTGAGGAAATAGCGCAGCCCAGCATCGGCTAACATCCGCTCCAAGCCTTCATAGTAAGCACATTCGGGCAGCCAAATCCCTTTAGGAGGGCGACCGAAGTTTTGCTCGTAGTGTTCGCAGGCTACTTTAATTTGCGCCCACACTGCTTCGGGATACATCTTCATCAGTGGCAAATAGCCGTGAGTAGCGCCACAGGTGATAATTTCGAGGTTGTTAGTGTCTTGGAACTGCTTAAAGGCTTTTACCAAGTCGCGATCGTAGCGTTCCCAGAGGTTGCGGACTTGATTAAAGCTAGTAGCGTAGTGTTCCGCCAGATAGCGAACGTGACCGTTTTGGGCATTGTGTTCGATTTCTAGTTCGGTAAGTTCTTCTAGTTTAGCCAAATGGTCGTCGTAGCGGTCTTGGAGCAGAGGATCGCGCAACATCGCCACTAAAGGCGGTGTCATGCTCATAGTAATTTTGAAGTCAATGCCGTCGCGTTTTAGCCCTTCAAATACTTGTAGCAGGGGTACGTAGGTTTCAGTAATCGCCTCAAATAGCCATTCTTCTTCTAAAACGTAGTCGCTTTCGGGGTGGCGGACGAAAGGCAGGTGGGCGTGGAGAACGAGAGCGAGATAACCAATAGCCATAGTGACTCACATTGATTTAGTTATAAAACTGATGTCGGACTGGACAGCTTTTGATGTCGGACTGGACAGCTTTAATAAGATTTTAGGATTTTCAGGGCAAAAGAGATCATTTATAGTTGCTAATAGCTAATTGCTAATAGCTAATTGCTAATTGCTAATTGCTAATTGCTAATTGCTAATTGCTAATCCCTCCTAGTTACCTTCCCCATCCTCTCCATCTCCCCCTCTCCCTTTCCCTAGTCCCTAGCCCTGAGCATCGTAGCCCCTAGCCCCTGCTTTCAAAATCACCTTCATCCTTCGCTATCAAAGCCGCTGCTGCCCAACTGTCCACTGGTCTAGAAAAAAAGTATCCCTGCCCACCATCGCACTTTAAGGCTCTAAGTAGAGCGAGTTGGGAAGCCTTTTCCACTCCTTCGGCTACCACATCCATGCCTAGATTGTGGGCTAAGGTGACTATGGAGCGGACAATTTCAGTGGGATCGATGCTTCCCTGGTTGATGTTGCTTTCCACACCCATTCTGCTGACAAAGGAGCGGTCAATCTTTAGAGTATCAGTGGGGAAGCGGTGTAGATAACTTAAGGAAGAATAACCTGTGCCGAAGTCATCGATGCACAAGTGAATATTTCTAGCTTTGAGCTCTTTAAGGAGGGCGGTGACGGATTGGGAATTTTCCATCAGCACGCTTTCTGTAATTTCTAGTTTTAAACTCCGACCATCTAGGTCAGTTTCTCGGAGAATGCGATCGATTTGCGCGATTAAATCAGGTTGGGAAAACTGTTTAACGGAGAGATTGACGCTGACTGTTAAGGGGAGGCGGTGAGGAAATTGCTGCTGCCATTGGCGAATCTGGCGGCAGGACTCTCGTAGTACCCACTGACCAATGGGTATAATTAGTCCGGTTTCTTCTGCGACTGGGATAAATTCTGCGGGAGAAACTAAGCCGCGTTCTGGGTGTTGCAATCTGACAAGTGCCTCGAAACCTGTAATTTTGCCAGTTGAGAGGGATACTATCGGCTGGTAGTGAATCAAAAATTGGGGGATGGTAATTGGTAGGCGGTGATTGGTAGTTGGTAATTGAGAGAGGATTATGTTCTGCTCGTTGCTCTCGGCTGCTGCGGAGTTTTGAAGTTTTGGCGCTGTGCTGTTTATATACTGTTCTTTTTTAATTGCTTCGATCGCCTTTCGCAAGTCGTTTTCTATCTGCAACAGGCGCAAGGCGTGGGCGTGCATGGAGGTGTTGAAGACTTCGTGGCGGGCGCGACCTTTTTCTTTGGCGCGGTACATGGCTGTGTCTGCGTCGCGCAAGAGGTTGGCTGCGTCTTCACATTCGGGGGAACTCAGGGCGATGCCGATGCTGACGGTGATGAATACTTCGTGTCCGTCTAGAGTAAATGGGGATGTGAGTTCTTGGTGCAGTAGGTTGGCTAGATTGGTGGCACTACTTAGGCTGTCGATGTCTTCGAGCAAGATTACAAATTCGTCTCCGCCGAGGCGGGCCACTGTGTCTCCGGGGTGGAGGGATTTTTCGAGGCGGCGGGCGATCGCGATTAGCAGGCGATCGCCTATGGCGTGGCCTAAACTGTCGTTGACTACCTTAAATCGATCCAGATCTAGAAACATTACGGCAAACAAATAGTCTTTGCGCCGTTTGGCTATGGCGAAGGCATGATCTAAGCGTTCCCGAAATAGGGCGCGGTTGGCTAAACCTGTAAGTCCGTCGTGAAAAGCATCGTGCAGCAGTTGTTGTTCGGCTAATTTGCGGGCTGTGATGTCGTGACAGTTAATCACGATCCCGTTTACGGCTGGGTCGTGCAGTAAGTTGGTGGCTACGGCTTCTAATACGCACCAGGAACCGGTGCGGTGACGAACTCGGTACTCTATGGGTGATTGGCTGATACCTGGGTTTTGAATTGCTTTGCTGAGATTTTGCGCGATCGCTGCTGTGTCGTCTGGATGAGCTAGGCTGAGGGCGCTGCGACCGATCGCGATTTCGGGTGCGTATCCTAAAATTCGTTTGACTGAAGGGCTGATGTAATCGTATTCCCCGCTAGCGTTCAGAATTACGGTGATGTCGGTGGCGTTTTCAATTAAGGAGCGAAATCGCTGTTCTCTTTGACGGAGTGCTTCTTCTGCCTGTTTGCGTAAGCTAAGCTCGCCGTAGGCATTGCTGATATCGAGAGCTACTCCGTCTATGATTACATTGCCGTTGCTGTCTTTGGAAAAATGACCGCTATCTTGCACCCACTTTACCTGACCGGAGGTTGAGATGACTCGGTATTCCCGATGGCAAGGTTGAAGTGTCTCGATCGAAGTTTGTAGGGAGGTGTCGAACATGGCTTTGTCATCGGGATGGATGATTTCTATTAAGCTCTCTGGGCGGGCTATTGCTTCTGCTGGGGAAATGCCTGTAATTTCCTGCACGCCTGGGCTGATGTAAAGCAGTGACATATTGCCATCGGGATGGATGGCGATGCGGTAGACGGAGCCAGGAATGTTGGCCGCTATTGCTGCAAACTGTTGCTGGATCAGCCGTACAGATTCTTCTGCTCGTTTGCGCTCTGCGAGTTCGGCTTGGGCTTTTTGATAGAGTTCGGTTTGGTGGATGGCGATCGCGCACTGATCGGCAATTACTTTTACTAAGGATATTTCTTCTGAGTTCCATTCTCTAGGGCGATCGCATTGATGCAGGGAAATTACTCCTAAAAATGAGTCGCGGTATAGCAGGGGTATCATTGCTAGGGAACGGACTTCAAATATCCTCAGTAAGTCTTGTATTTGAGGCGGAAAGTTGTCAAAATCGGAGGCAATTACTGTTTCTCCTTGACTGAGAGTTTGGTAGTGTACTCTGGAGAATCCGCATTGAACTCCGATGATGTTTTCTCTGTTAGTAGCGGTCATGCTTACATAACAAGCTCTTGTTTGATTATTTATTTCTACTTTACAAATGAGGCAGCGCGTTGTTTCCAATGCTGTTTGTAACTGATCTACTGTTATTTGCATTACTTCGTCCAGAGCAAGAGTGCTCCGCATCGCCTGTACTATTCTATTAATGATTGCTTCTCGCTGAGCTTGACGCTGTAAGGAGGCGATCGCTTGTTGCTGTTGCCGACGCAGTTTAAATTCTCTCAGGGCTCTTTCTAAAACTGTGGGCAAGCGAAATAGTCTATCTTTTAATACAAAGTCTGTCATTCCAGCTTTAATGCACTCAACTGCTGCTTCTTCGCCCAAACTCCCCGTTACCAGAATCAAAGGAATTTCTTGTCCTGATTGCTGCACTAATTTCAACACCTCCAACCCATTAAAACCAGGTAGGCGATAATCTGCCAGAACAGCATCGTAAGTGGTATTTGTAAGTAAATCTTCGCAATCTCTGGCTGTTTCAACTCGATCCCATGTAAAATTTACACCTGCTGATTCTAAGGCGAGTACCATCAGTTCTGCATCTTCCGCCACGTCTTCTACAATCAACAAGTGTAGAGGTAAGTCCTGTAGCTGTTTCAGTTGTTGGGGCTGGATTTGAGATTCCTGAAACATTGGTAATTGGTAATTGGTAATTGGTAATTGGTAATTGGTAATTGGTAATTGATAATTGGTAATTGGGGAAAAATTCTCTCAGTCTCCCTTTCCCCCTTTCCCCCTTCCTTCTTCCCTTCTTCCCTTCTTCCCTAGCCCCTAGCCCCTAGCCC
>NZ_JAQMUA010000011.1:0-3458 GCF_028330895.1 Kamptonema animale CS-326
CGCCGCAACCATCTTCTTCTATGAGTTACAGGTTTTTTGCGGCGAGCGCCCACCCTACGTTTAATTATGTCCGTCTACTTAGGGCGATCGCGAGGCTGGATACTTTTTTATGAGACAACAATCATTGACTAATTAGCAATAAGCGCTCTTGACAGGAATTGGTAAAGCAGCGGAAATAACTATTTTTCCACTCTATAATCCTTATATACCAACAGTTAGAGCATATTTATGCTGTCATACAAGATTTTGTTATAGCCAGAAATAATGTGCGTTATAATACTTATAGCTTAATCTTATATAAAGAAAAATGAGATTTTAGTCAAGATATTTATCCAAATATTAAGCTATTTGTAACTCTTATGACAACTTGTGTGTTCTAGCTTCTGTTATTACCATATTCAGCTATCTTAGAAATATAAAATAAAGATTAAGCCTAAAACCCTACCTTTGTAGGAGATGATGGCTTAATAGCACCAGTTCTTCCCATCTCAGTACCCTGGATGAGGATTCACGATTTTCGGAGGTTTTATGACTCCTACAATGTTACGCCAGCTCTGGTCATTAGTTGAAACCACTCAGGCAAATGTCTTAATGACACTAGATGATGACACTCTCGCACAGTGGTTGCTCAAGCAGTTCAAAATGAACTCCTCGATCAACGGTAGTGAAGCGGAACAGTTGAATCAGTATATCCAGTCTCGGCTATCTCTGATTCGAGATCTGGCGGCTGAGCGTTTAGGAGCGGAGCCCTCTGGCTAATCAAAGGTCTTGCGGCTGAAACCAGGGTAAAAGCATTAACATGGCTAAAAGCTCCAACTATTGAGAATTCAAAGTAGTTGCGATCGCTTGTCTCTCAAATTTTAAGGTCGGGTAATTCCACAAATGCTGTATTTTTACTTTTGTCGAAAAATGTATGACTATAAATCATGGCGATCGCTAATGGATTTGAGATGAAAACCATGCGATCGCGAATTCTAGTATCTTTTAAAGGACTGCTGCGAGTCGCTCCATAGTCCGCTGATTTTCTGCGGGAGTACCGACCGTAACTCGCAAACCTCCACCTGTGTGCCTAATTAAAGTCCCTTGCGCTTTAAGTTGCAGCATCAAATTGTGATGCTGTTCGTCTAAACAGTTAGAGCCATCACCTTTGAGCCGGAGGTAAATAAAGTTAGCTGCACTTGGCCATACTTGTAATTTTGGGTGCTGACTAAGGGTTGCAATTAACTTGCTTCGCTCAGCTAAGGTTTCGGGAATTGATGACTGCAATAACTGCCTTCCGGCCAAAGCAAATTGAGCAGCAATTTGAGAGAAAGTGGGGAGATTGTAAGGCAAACGGATTTTTTCGAGGGTGGCTATAACTTCAGGATGCGCGAGCGCATATCCTACCCTCATAGAGGCTAACCGAAATGCTTTAGAAAATGTTCGCAAAATTATCCAATTAGGATGTTGCCGCAATTCGCCAGCAAGAGTATCTTGGCTAAATTCAAAATAAGCTTCATCAATGACTACCAAAATATTGTCTGGTAAACTTCGCAGCCAGTCTAACTCATTTGGCGTTAAAGCATTGGCAGTAGGGGAATTAGGATGAACTACAAACACTACCCGCACGGGGGGATTTTGGGTTTGTTTAATTATTGCTTGAGCCGCCGCTAAATCAATTTCAAAATTTGCTTCATTTCGCCCTACACTCACAACAGGAATACCGAGAGTTTGGGCGAGGATAGCATACATTGAAAAGGTCGGATCGGCTACAAAAATCGAACCTTCTCCCCGCAGACAAGTAGCAATCAGCAATGAGCGAATTAATTCGTCAGAACCATTACCAACGGAGATATTATCTATCGTAATTAAGGAATTTTGAATGGGGTCAATTGATTCATTGACGTATTCTGCGATCGCACCTTTGAGTGCCGCGTGACCACCATCAGGATAGCGATTAGCCTCAATTAGCTGCTGGAAATTCCAAGCTAGCTTTTGTTTTAACTCATCAGGCAAATCATAGGGACATTCATTAGTATCCAAGCGATCGAGGGAAATTTCCGACTCCGCTGGTTCTCCTGAAGTGCCACCAGGATGAGGGGTATAGGCAGTAAGTTGTGCTAAATCTTGGCGGATAAATGGGAGCATGACACAAACGTTTATTTTACTTAGAACTTACGCTCATAGGTTCAGAAACCGATTTTTTTACAAAATCTGCTGGATGGAACGAAGTATAGCTAGGGGCAATAGGGCAATATAATCAATGGTTTCAGTCATTAACGAGTGTCCTAATCGCCTTGGCAGTTGCTATATTTTCGTAAAAAAACGAGTTTCTTTACTCTGAGTGCTTAAGTCCTGTTGATAATTCTCAATCGGTAATCAACAATTAATCATACTACAAATCCCAGGTTGCCATTACTTAAAGCTTAGACACTGCTGCAGAATTTGCTATATACCACCGCCAAGGTAAATCAGCACCTTTAGAAATACCGATCCGCGTGGTTTGCACAATTGCGATCGCACCTCCATCTACAGCTTCTTGAAATTCTGGACTCCGATGCTCTAACCACAGCGGTTCTCCTGCACGCAAAGCCAGACCATTTAAACTAGAATTAATCTCAAGTACGCGGCAAAGTTTCCCAGGGCCAGCAGCAATGCGATCGCGAAGTCGCCGGCTTCCGGCATCGCGCAGTCGCGGATCTCCGGCATCAGGAAGTCGTAAAGCTGAGGTATCACCCTTCAATTGTCCATCCGCCTCTGGAACTGAATCTAATTGTAAAGCTCGAATCAACACAGCACTACCAACCCCTTCCAGATCGGTCACAATATTGAGACAGTGGTACATACCGTAAATCAAGTATATATATATTGTGCCTGCTGGCCCAAACATCGCCTCGTTGCGAGGAGTACGACGCAGGTAAGCATGACAAGCTGGATCTCCAGGTGCGTAAGCTTCTGTTTCCACGATCGCACCTCGAACTATTTCACCATTAGGAAAACGCCGCACAAGAGTACAACCTAGTAAATCAGGCGCAACATTAGGAGATGAACGCGCCAGCCAAGAAGAGTCTACAATCTCAGCGTTTTGAGAGTCGAGCGCATCGCGAGCATTGTTCCCTTCTAGGGGCAGGATAGCATCTACCACTTTAGGGGCGATCGCTATTTTTTTTTGTTTGCTCATCTTCCAAGTTTTACTCAAGGACGGTTAGGTTAGAATTCAGTAGCCAATAGGAGACGTGAAAACTTGCTCTCTGGCTGAGGGAAAGCCACGCTCCTTGGTCTTGTTGAAAGACAAGGATAACAGTCTCCATCATCAAACAGAGGAAGCTCAGTTATGGATATCAAGTTAGTTCTAGCAGCCTTGACCGTTGTTTTTACCCTGGGTTGTCTGTTCTTCGGTACGAAAAATGGATTTTATGACAGCGACAACTATCACGGTAACGGCTCTGCTCATTAACGAAGAAGGGGCTAGGGACTAG
>NZ_JAQMUA010000111.1:0-22076 GCF_028330895.1 Kamptonema animale CS-326
CTTTGGTCATTGCTTATTTTTGGATATATTGAATGTTTAATGAAGAGGGGCTAGGGGCTAGGGGCTAGGGGCTAGGGAAGATGGGGAAGATGGGGGAGATGGGGGAGATGGGGGAGATGGGGGAGATTAGCAATTAGCAATTACCAATTACCAATTACCAATTACCAATTACCAATTACCAATTACCAATTACCAATTACCAATTCACTTGGGCATAGGTTGCTCTGTTGGGAGAATTCTCTCTCTTGGTTTACTGAGAATCATCAGCGGATCGCCTATTGTTGTAATTTTCCAAGGAGCTGATTCTAATAGGCGAGTGGCTATTAGAAAAGGAACGGAAGCCGATAGGCGTTCAACTATTATTTTGGGCGGGAGGAATGCAGCCAAATATGGCTCATGTACGCTACCAACATAGGCATAAACTCCATTTTCCAGCCATCTGCCAGCAACAGTGTTTCTGTCATCAGGTGAAGTCGCAGACCAACTGTGGATCAAGTGAATAGCTGCGGGTGATTTAAGTTTGGGAATATCGTTTACTGAAGCGTCGCCGCCACCAACAAAGAATTTATCTTTATTGCCTTTAGAGTTAATAAATATCAAATCAAAATCCCATTCATGGGAAACCAAGTTTTTCCACGTTTCTAAACTAGATTGTGGTTGCTGTATGTGTTCAACACTAAAATCCATTCGATTTAATTGTTTTGTTGGTGCTTCTATTTCATATTTTTCCCAATTACCTTCCGGTTGATAACTGTCATAAAGCATTGCTGTTTTAAAATCTAAAAATATCGAACACATGGCTTGATAAACGCTGCGGAATGATGAGCCATAAATCCACCCTACTATTCCCCATCGAGTACCATTTGGGTATCTTGCTAAACCGTCGGTCACGGCTAATTGTTCATCTGCCTTTTTTGGGGATTGATATTTGACTGCTAGTTGTCTTACCAGAGTAATTGTATCAATAGCATCGCCAAGATTAGCGTAAGCATAACCTGTAGTTTCTACGGCTTTATCAACAATTTTTTGAAGGCGCTGCCATTTATCTAAATTGAGGGTATCGTTAGGCTGTCCAAAATTACCTTCTACAAAGACTAAGGGTTGACCGCGATCGGCGGCTAAAGCAACTGCTGCTGGCCATGCAGGATCGTTGATCGAGGAGATTACTACTCCGGGAGGTTGCCAACCAAGTTGTAGCCAGGTATCTTTTAAAGAAGGAATATCGGTTGCATTCCAGGCTGTTGCTAAAGCGCGAATGATAGACTCTTCGAGTTGCTTACCCTTGGGTAAGGCTTGTTTGACGCTGGGTAAACGAATTAATTCGGCTGGTTGAAAACGCTCGATAAACATTGGGGTATATTTCGGATCTTCTATTAAGATCGGCCATCTTCCTTGCAGACTCCATTGTTGAATAGCTGTTAAAAATGTAGCTTCATCGGGAACTAGAACTACGCGATCAACTGTGGGAATGCGATCGCGGAGAGTGGCGATACGAAGACCGACTTTAACAGGCCAGGATTGGTATTTTGTTGATAGGGGGAGGGCAAAGGGACGTTTAAGGTAGCGATCGGCTAGAAAACCACCGCTGGCAAGGCATAAAAATAGGGCGATGACTAGAAATCTGAATTTGAACTTTTTGTTCATAGTATTTTTGGGATGACGGATTTTTTAGGAAAATCGGTATTTTTAGGATATCATAAATAGGGATTATGCCAGAAATGTGATTTTTGCTATTGACGGGCGAACGGCAAAGGCAAAAAAACTCAGATAGAGGAAAAGAAAAGCAAAAGATGTGGCAATGTTGGAGATGACGATCGCATTCTCGGCAAACTCTATTCCAGAATTTGTTAAACTTTTATAATGTATAATCTCAATTTGTGGTAAAATCATGGGAACTACTACCGACAACTCAATGGGGAAAGTTATAACAACACTAGAGATTACAAATCGGCTAGATCAGGGTAAGGCTGAAGATGGTCTGATTCCGCTTGACCAAGTAAGGTCTGTCACTGTAGAAAATGTCTTGGTGGATACGGGGGCAACCACTTTATGCCTACCTGCAAATATTATCGCTCAACTAGGTTTAAAAATTCTCAAGCAAGTAGTTATTGAGACGGCGATGGGTATTAGCGAAGCTAGAATATTTCAAGATGCTAAAATTTCCTTGTGCGGACGGGAGGGAACTTTTGAGTGTTTAGAATTGCCAGCAGGGAGAAATGCACTGTTAGGTGTAATTCCGATGGAAGCGTTAGGAATTGAAGTTGACTTGAAAAATCAAAGATTGAAAGTTTTGCCGGATGGCCCAACTGAAACCTATTTGACAATCCTTTAATACTCCTGAGTTTGGATGCCAGTTATGGTATGCAGCGCTAAGATATTTAAGCAATATTTTTTACTGGATTATGCCTTCTACTGCCGAAACCTCGAAGAGTAACTTAAGTGCATCTCATAACGGGCAATCTGCCGTGAATTTAAGCCCAAATATCCAGAATTATATTCGGATTCGGGGCGCTAGGCAGCACAATTTAAAGAATATTGATTTGGAACTACCGCGCGATCGCCTGATTGTCTTTACTGGCGTGTCTGGTTCCGGTAAGTCTTCCCTCGCTTTCGATACGATTTTCGCAGAGGGACAGCGCCGCTACATTGAGTCTCTAAGCGCCTACGCGCGTCAATTCCTGGGACAGTTGGATAAACCAGATGTGGATGCGATCGAGGGGTTAAGTCCGGCGATTTCTATTGACCAAAAATCGACTTCTCATAATCCGCGATCGACAGTCGGGACTGTTACGGAGATTTACGACTATTTTAGACTGCTATTTGGGCGGGCGGGGGAACCCCATTGTCCGATCTGCGATCGCTGCATTGCGCCACAAACGATCGATGAAATGTGCGATCGCGTGATGGCACTTCCTGATGGTACTCGCTTTCACATTCTCGCCCCCGTTGTCAGAGGGAAAAAAGGCACTCACCGTAAGCTGCTATCGAGTTTAGCTTCCGAAGGTTTTATTCGGGTAAAAGTTGATGGCGAGGTGGTAGAACTCTCAGAAAACATCGAATTAGATAAGAATCATACGCACAACATTGAGATTGTAGTTGACAGGTTAATTAAAAAGCCGGGTTTACAAGAACGTTTGGTAGATTCTCTCACTACTTGCCTGCGGCATTCAAATGGAATTGCCTTGATTGAAGAATTACCAACTAAGGAAAATCCCCACACAAATCCCCCTTTAATTTTTAGTGAAAACTTTGCTTGTCCGGAACATGGGGCGGTAATGGAAGAACTTTCACCCCGATTATTTTCCTTTAATTCACCCTACGGCGCTTGTCCAAATTGTCACGGTTTGGGCAATTTGCGAAGGTTTGCAGAGGAGTTAGTCGTACCTGACGAACAAGCACCAGTTTATACTGCGATCGCGCCTTGGGCGGATAAGGATAATACCTATTATTTTGCACTAATTTGTAGTGTCGCCAAAGCTTGCGGTTTTGATATTAATACTCGTTGGCATCAACTCACACAAACACAGCAGCAAATTTTATTGCACGGTTCTGAAGATAATATCTTGACAGAAGGTAAGAGTCAACGGCGCTATCTCGGCGTGATTCCCATTTTACAGCGGCAATATGACGAAACTGGTTCAGAATTAGTTAAACAAAAATTAGAACAATATCGCGTCGATCGACCTTGCGAAGTTTGTCACGGCAAACGACTAAAACCCGAAGCACTTTCTGTACAATTAGGGCAGTATCGGATTTTAGATTTTACCAGTGGTTCGATTCGAGATTGTCGAGAAAAAGTTGATAACTTAAAATTAAGCGATCGCCAAGCCCAAATTGCCGATTTAGTTCTCCGAGAAATCAAGGCCAGATTGCAATTTCTCCTCGATGTTGGCTTAGATTATCTTACCTTAGACCGCCCAGCAATGACACTTTCTGGCGGCGAAGCACAACGCATTCGTCTGGCAACTCAAATCGGTTCTGGTTTAACTGGTGTCCTCTACGTTTTAGATGAACCTAGCATTGGATTGCATCAGAGAGATAATTCGCGCCTGTTAAAAACTTTAACCAAATTACGCGATCTAGGCAATACCTTAATTGTCGTAGAACACGATGAAGAAACCATCCGGGCAGCTAATCATATTGTAGACATTGGCCCAGCGGCGGGAGTACATGGCGGGCGCATTGTTGCCCAAGGAAATTTAGAGACATTACTAGCAACAGAAGAGTCTTTAACTGGTGCTTATTTGTCAGGGAGAAAGGTGATAGAAACCCCGGCCCAGAGGCGCAATGGTAATGGTAAATCGCTACTGCTGAAAAATTGTCGCCGTAATAACTTAAAAAATATTGATGTAGAAATACCCCTTGGCAAACTTGTTTGTATTACTGGGGTTTCTGGTTCCGGTAAGTCTAGCTTAATTAATGACTTACTCTATCCGTCTCTGCAACATTATATCACCCGCAAAGTTCCTTTGCCCAAAGATATGGACGGCATCAAAACCCAGGGAGAAAAATCTTTAGGGGATGCCGTTGATAAGGTAATTGTCATCGATCAATCTCCCATTGGTAGAACTCCCCGTTCTAATCCTGCTACTTACACGGGAGTGTTTGATGTAATCAGAGATATGTTTGCAGAAACTATTGAAGCAAAAGCGAGAGGTTACAAACCGGGGCAGTTTTCTTTTAATGTCAAAGGTGGGAGATGCGAAGCTTGCGCCGGTCAAGGTGTGAATATAATTTCGATGAATTTCTTACCCGATGTTTACGTACAATGTGAAGTTTGCAAAGGTGCGCGATACAACCGGGAAACCTTGCAAGTTAAATATAAGGAGAAGTCTATTTCTGATGTGTTGAATATGACGGTAGAAGAAGCTTGTGAGATGTTTAAAAATATCCCCAGGGCGGCAAATCGCTTGCAAACTTTGGTAGATGTTGGTTTAGGTTATATTAAGTTAGGACAACCTGCACCTACTCTTTCTGGGGGAGAAGCGCAGCGGGTGAAATTGGCAACTGAGTTATCACGTCGCGCGACAGGAAAGACGCTTTATTTAATTGATGAACCGACAACGGGGTTATCTTTTTATGACGTTCATCAGTTGTTGAATGTGTTACAGCGTTTGGTAGATAAAGGGAATTCAATCTTGGTCATTGAACACAATTTAGATGTGATTCGCGCGGGGGATTGGGTGATTGATTTGGGGCCGGAAGGAGGGGATAAGGGAGGTGAAGTGATTGCTGTGGGAACGCCGGAAGATGTGGCAGAAAATGCCCATTCTTATACTGGTTTATACTTAAAAGAGGTGTTAAGACAGCATCCTGGGAATTAAAAGTTAAAAATTACAAATTAAAAATTACAAATTATAGGACTTACGCACCCAACCAAAGAAACCGGGTTTTTTTGACGAAAATACTTCGCCCTTCTCCACAAATTTTCTCAAAAACCCGGTTTCTGGAACCCTGAGCGTAAGTCCTATAATAACTAACAATTAATTATCTATAACTACAGGGGAAGTTGCGATATTTTTTGCCTTTTCTTGCATGAATTCAATATCTGAAGCTGACCAGGAGTGAGGCCCCCTACAATGATGAGCAATTAACAAACCCCACAGACCACCGCGAGTTAAAATAGGTACTACTAAATTAGCACGAACCTTCAGAGTGCGGAGCAAATTTCGATGGCAAGCTTCTATTGGTTCAGTTTCAATATCTGGAATTGCTCTCACTCGTCCCGCTTCGTACAAAGCAGCATATTCACCATTAAAACATTCATCTGGCCCCGTTGAACCAAAAATAGATAAATCGCTAGAATTTACTGACTCGCAAGTTACTTGCCCTTTCCAGTGCTTGTAAAAATAATATAAAACTACCCGGTCAATATCAAGAGTCACTCTGATATTGTTGAGGTTTTCTTGAACTAATACATCCCGTTTGAGATTATTAGCGAGACGGTCAAGGATGATTTGCAAACTATCCTGGGGCATGGTATGATTCATGTACTGCTAGATGGAAGCAACAGTTAAGTATAGCGCACCTGCTACAGTAATTATGCACTAATTGTACATAGTAAAATCATTAAGGGTTATCTACCGTGAGAAACATTACTTTGGGACAAAATGGGCCAGCCGTTACTCCTCTGTGCATCGGAACTTGGGCGTGGGGTGATAAACTTTTTTGGAATTACGGCAGTAATTATGGTGCAACAGAAGTAGAGGAAGCATTTAAGGCATCTCTAGACGCAGGCGTAAACTTCTTTGATACAGCCGAAGTCTACGGTAATGGCCTGTCAGAAGAATTGTTGGGGCAGTTTATGAAAAAAACCTCTCAACCTGTACAGATTGCTACAAAATATGGCCCGATGCCTTTACGAATCACAGCTAAATCAGTTGCAAATGCCTTAACAGCTAGTTTAAAACGCTTGCAGGTTGAGCAAATAGCCCTTTATCAAGTGCATTGGCCCTATACTTTTTTGATGAACCAAGAAATGCTGATGAATGCTTTAGCGGAGGAGGTGAAACAGGGCAGAATTCAGGCAGTAGGTGTGAGCAATTATACGGCTGAACAGATGACTTTAGCTCACAAGATATTATCACGTCAAGGCGTGCCGTTGGCAACGAATCAAGTACGATACTCTCTGCTATCGCGGCAAGTAGAAAAGAAAAAGATTGTCGATTCAGCTCGCGAATTAGGTGTGACTATTTTAGCTTACAGTCCCTTAGCGCAGGGATTACTTACAGGCAAGTATAGCGCTCAAGAGCAACCTATGGGAGCGCGCAAATTTGATTCCCGTTTTAGTAAAACTGGGTTAGAAAAAATTGCCCTAGTGATGTCTACATTGCGAAAAATTGGTAAAAAATATGACCGCACTCTGGCTCAAGTTGCGCTAAATTGGCTGATAGCTCAGGATGGTGTAATTCCAATTCCGGGGGCAAAAACGCCAAAACAAGCGCGGGAAAATGCTGGTGCTTTAGGTTGGAGTTTGAGCGTAGATGAAGTTAATCAATTAGAATTGATGACTCGTCCTTGGCTGGAGTAATCTGATTTTCTACGAGTGCTAAGGTGGGCGCATTTCCCCAAAATTAATATGGTCGATAAATTTAAATTGCGCCTACTTACGAAATATTAAATTAACAAACAGAGGAACAATCATGCTACTCTACGATCGCACTTCCCCATCAAATTTACCCACCGCCGAGTCACTGCCTTACTCAGACGAAACACCAGTGGATAGCGAATTACAAGATATCATTCCGCACCTGTTAAAATCTATTCTCGCTTTGATTTGGGCAAACCGAGAGGACTGGTTTTTTGGGATTGATATGGCTTGGTATTATGACCCCAATCAACCAGCTATAGTACCGGATGGATTTTTAAGTTTAGGAGTGCCAAGGATTAAAGGGGAAAACCTGCGATTGAGCTACGTTACATGGGAAGAAAATGGTATTATTCCCCTGCTGGCTATTGAAGTAGTATCGAAAACTCCCGGCGGCGAATACAAGCGCAAAAAATTAGAATATGCTCGGTTAGGAGTGTTGTATTATGTAATTTATGCTCCCCGCCGTAGCAAACCTCATTTAACTATTTATCGACTCGATCGAGGTAAATATCAATTAGTGACAAATAATCCCGTTTGGATGCCAGAAATCGGTTTGGGAATAGGTTCCGAACAGGGAATTTATGAGGGAATTGCGCGAGAGTGGTTATATTGGTACGATCGCGAAGGAAATCGATATCCGACTGAGGCGGAGGCGCGACTGCAAGCTCAAAATCGGGAACAGCAGCAGCGACAACGGGCGGAACAATTGGCAGAAAGGTTGAGGGCGCTAGGAATTGACCCAGAGGAAGGTTGACAAAAGCGCGATTGCACTTTCTGTATCCCCCCAGAAGGCGGCGTTACGTTAGGACAGTTTACCAAGTGTCAGCGCGTAGGCGTAGCCAGCCGCAGGTATCGCACTCTATCCCTCTGGCGAAAATCCACTTTCCTCTGACCCCCAAAACTCCCCAAGACTAAATACCAAAGCTGTTTCAGGGTTTGACAAGTTATTTATCAATTTGTCATCCTTCCCCAGTCATCCAGTCACTTCCAACACTTGCACAGAGTCAATCTTACCCAGAGCGATCGCAACTTACATTCAAAGTGTAAATAAATTTTATGGCTTCTGGGTTATGTACATCTACAGCAACGTCTCCCCTCAACCTCCCGCAATCCACAACAGCGTCTTTGATTCCCTACTACAGCCAATGCGCGATCGCATTGATAGAATTGAAATCTGCGATCGCAACTTTGCCCACACCGCCTGTAAACTCATTCCCTCTCAATGCCCCTTCGCGCGAGACATACAGCTATTTGGGCGCACCCTCTTCCACATTCCGCCTATGTGCAAAATCAACCCCCTTTACGACCAATTAATGAGCTTGCGCTTCCGAGCTCTGACTTACCTCGCAGACGTTTGTGGCGAAGACATCACCTGCTATTGCTAAATCCTGCCTTCTTCCTTCTTCCTTAAGACATAAAAAAGAAGGGTTGGAAGCCATCAACCACTATGCTAATCTGTAACCCGTGATTCGCACTTTTTAGAGCGAGTGACGGTATTTCCAGAGGAATTTTAATCATGGCCACCTTAAAAGTTGGTATAAATGGATTTGGTCGCATTGGACGCTTAGTAGTCCGCGCGGGCATCAATAACCCCCAAATCGAGTTTGTTGGTATTAATGACTTAGTGCCGGCGGATAACCTGGCTTATTTGTTCAAATACGACTCAACTCACGGCACTTACCCCGGTACTGTCGAAGCCAAAGAAGGCGGCATTTCTATTGACGGGCGCTTTATTCCCTGTACTTCGATTAGAAACCCTACGGAATTACCTTGGGGCAAATTGGGTGCTGATTATGTAGTCGAATCTACGGGGTTATTTACTGATGCTGAAGGAGCATCAAAACACTTAGCTGGTGGAGCAAAACGAGTAGTGCTCTCCGCACCCACAAAAGATCCTGAAAAAGTACCGACATTCTTAGTAGGCGTTAATCACCACAATTTTGACCCTGCTAAAGATACCATTGTTTCTAATGCTAGCTGTACCACTAATTGCCTAGCTCCGATTGCCAAAGTTATTAATGATAATTTTGGTTTAGAAGAAGGTTTGATGACAACTGTTCACGCGATGACGGCCACTCAACCAACAGTAGATGGCCCTAGTCAGAAAGATTGGCGCGGCGGACGCGGTGCTTCACAAAATATTATTCCCTCTTCTACGGGTGCGGCTAAAGCTGTCACCTTGGTATTGCCAGAGTTAAAAGGTAAACTTACCGGGATGGCTTTTCGCGTACCGACTCCAGATGTATCGGTAGTTGACCTTACCTTTCGCACGGCAAAGGAAACTACTTACGATGAGATTTGTGCAGCAATGAAGCAAGCATCAGAGGGAGAGTTAAAAGGCATTCTCGGCTACACAGAAGATGAAGTAGTTTCAATGGATTTTAGAGGTGATGCTCGTTCCAGCATTTTTGATAAGAAAGCCGGAATTGGACTTAATTCTAAATTCTTCAAAGTTGTTTCTTGGTATGACAATGAGTGGGGTTATTCTAACCGCGTCATTGATTTGATGCTATCGATGGCTGAAAAAGATGGAATTTTGAAAGCTTAATTGACTTTGAGAATGAAGGGGATTTGCGGGAAATGCGTAGGCGTAGGTAGCGTTTGACTGAGGCCTTCGGCAAAGTTCGGGGATCGTGCGGATATCCAGCTTGCCTTTCCCTGAAGCTTGCCGAAGGGTCGAACTGCACGCCGCAGTCCGCAGCCATCGCATTTTCCCCAGGATACGAACCCCTTTTCTCTCCTATCTCAGCTTGAATGGAGTAAAATATCTCTCAGGAGTTATTTCAATTGCCAAGAGTTAGCCTAAAATCGATAGTGGACTTTTCTAATTTGTAATGTGCCAGATTATGTCTGACTTGCTGCCACTGAGTATTGAAACTATTTGGGCCATTATTAACGAAGAAATAGACGATGCTACTGTCAATCAGTTAGTTTGGTACTGTTTGGGCTATCGCTGCGACGGTGACGGTAACTGGAACAATGCGGAGGTTTCAGAGGTATGGCGGGATGAATATCCACAACCGCCGGATTTTATAGAGTCTCGCCCTGCGACGGTTAAGCTTACTCGTTCGATTCCGCAGGAAAATAAGCAGTTACTTAAGGAAAAGTTGGGTTTTAAGGGCTACAAAATTGGGGAGTTTGGGCCCCGGCAGACTCGTCGGGCGACGGCGGCGAATTGGCTGATGAGTTATATGGTGGATGGGCGCTGTTGAGGGATGGCTTTGCGGGAACCGGTAGCGGTTTTTTTGGGTGTGTCAATTTTTTGGGCTGAATCGCTTATGCTGCAAGGTTTTGAGGTGTATCGGATGGTGAAGGTGGTTCACGCAAAGTCTGTGATATTTGCTGTGATTGGGTTTGAAGCTTTTTTTGTTTTGGCCTCTTGACAAGTCGGTGGCTGAAACGGTAGATTGATTATGGGTTCACGAAACTGTACCTTGAAAATTAAATACAGCAAGGCTTCCAGAGGTCGGGTCTTTCAACTTAAATAAATCCCTATTAGGGATTGAAACCACCAAAGAAGCTATCTCCTCAATAGGAACAATCTCAGACTTTCAACTTAAATAAATCCCTATTAGGGATTGAAACTGGTGGCAGTAGTCGAGGGAAAAAAGTTTGTCCGGCAGCTTTCAACTTAAATAAATCCCTATTAGGGATTGAAACAAGGGATTTTTTTCGCCACTTTTCAACGACTGATACAGACTTTCAACTTAAATAAATCCCTATTAGGGATTGAAACTGAAAGATTTATGTTGTCTTTGCTGCACTGGGTACTCGCTTTCAACTTAAATAAATCCCTATTAGGGATTGAAACTCGCTTCACCGATCGCAAGTGAGGGGGCAAATCGCCTTTCAACTTAAATAAATCCCTATTAGGGATTGAAACGCATCCTATCGATCGGTTCAAAACGGACAAGAGCCGATTTGCTTTCAACTTAAATAAATCCCTATTAGGGATTGAAACTTGTGTTAGTCTGTGGGAAAGCAATGAAAAAGTGGAGCCTTTCAACTTAAATAAATCCCTATTAGGGATTGAAACTCAGTAATGCTGCCACCAAAAAAACCTAGCTTTCTGGCACTTTCAACTTAAATAAATCCCTATTAGGGATTGAAACTCACATTCGTATCCAGTAGACAGTTCAACCTTTTTTCTTTCAACTTAAATAAATCCCTATTAGGGATTTAAAGTGTGATTGATAGAATACCTATCAATCACACTTTACCGAAACGCACCTATTGCAAATTGCTCTACATCTCTGCTATTTTCTTTTTCACCCATTACACGGTGTAAAATCGCTTCTACTTTCGCAGCAAATACAGCATTTCCTCTCTGTCTTGGTCGTGGGAGATCGATATAAGAATCCATTGCAATCCGACCATTTTCTATTAAAATAACTCTGTCAGCTAGCACCACCGCTTCTTCCACATCGTGAGTGATTAGTAGCGAGGTAAATCCTTTTTCTTGCCACAAACTTTCTAACAATTGCTGCATCTCAATGCGAGTCAAAGCATCTAACGCACCGAGTGGTTCATCAAGCAGCAGTAAATGCGGTTCGCAGGCGAGAGCTCTTGCTAAAGAAACTCTCTGCTTTTGGCCGCCAGAGAGTACCGAGGGCCACTCGTGAGCGCGATCGCCAAGGCCTACAGCATGAAGGACTTGCATCGCTTTGTAGCGCGTGTTTTCTTTAGCAGTAAGTAGTCCTAATTGTACATTTGCCAGCACCTTTTGCCAAGGTAATAGCCGTGCATCCTGAAACATCATTGTCACTTTAGAGTTGAGTTTTCTAGATGGTTTTCCGTCTAGAAAAACAGCGCCTTGACTGGGAGCTTCTAGTCCGGTAATTAAACGTAGCAACGTACTTTTACCACAGCCGCTACGACCCACAATTGCCACAAATTCACCGGGATTTATTTTTAAGTTAATATCGGATAAAATCTTTTTATTTCCAAATGACTTCTGGAGTTCTACTAACTCTAAGTGCATTCCTGAAAGTGCTGATTCCATTTCAAAAAACCTCCATATCGCAATTTATGTCACAGGCTCAAAACCTTTTTCACTGTCAAAACTGGCTGTTGAGCAAGTGCAAGTTCGTCTACTGCTCATCGCTATTAGTGAGGAGCAGATTAGCATCTCTAGATTTAATATACTGTAACTCTGTCGAATTACCGTAGTTTACGATTAAGTAAGAGTATTACACAGGTATCCACAAAAAGCAAGAAAATTTTTTCTGCAAATTCTGAGACTTTGATAAATAATTGTTAAGGGCAAGCAAACCCTCTTGCTGTAAGGGCTTTGCTGTATTTGAGCGAAAAAATTGGACAGTTGATTATCGCTGAGATTCGCGATCGCACAAAAATTGTACAGGACTTACGCGCGATCGCAGTACGGCCGCCAACAGGTGCGGCTTCTTTACCGCCAAGATGACGGCGTTACGTAAAGTGTGGGTAAGTCCTGTTGTATAAGAGACGACTTACCGACTCTGACCAATTACTTGCTTTTTAAAATTGACCGTGCTAGCTTACTATCTATAAAATACGGTAAATCTACAGATTTACCGTATTTAACAACGATACCGTGAATCGTTGATTTTTAAATGAGTCAAAAATAGGAGGACTGTTAAATGCCTAATGTTGTCGCGATCGCAGGTAGCCCATCTCATCCTTCGCGTTCTTTCGCCGTACTAGAATATGCCCGCCGCGCTGTCGAGAAACAGGGACTAACTACAGCATCAATCAACGTCCGCGATCTCCCGCCAGAGGTGTTAATTTACGGACAATTTTCGAGTCCAGACTTAAAAGCAGTCAACGATTTAGTAGTAGCAGCCAACGGCATTATCATCGCCACACCTGTTTACAAAGCAGCCTACACAGGCGTACTTAAAGCTTACCTAGATTTGCTACCGCAAAAGAGTTTAGCTGGCAAAGTTATTCTCCCCATTGCCACAGGAGGTACGCTTGCTCACTTATTAGCAATTAATTACGCCCTCAAACCAGTCTTATCCGAACTAGGCGCTAGTAATATCTTATCGGGAGTCTATGTTTTAGACACCCAAATCAAAAGTTATGACGAAACCAGCGTACAACTTGAAGAGGAAACAGAAGAAAGATTGCAATCGCAATTACAAGAATTTCTCAGCGCCTTGCACAGCAACAAACCCGAATTAGTTCAACCAGAATTAGTGGGAAGCCTCTGAGCGGAAAGTTTCCAACAAACAATATAATTGCTTATGCTCAAAAGAGTGATTTTATTCCTGGCTAAATTATGGCGATCGCACCTTTCCCTAGTAGCACTATTTCTATTAGGAATCAGCTTGAATTGGGCGATCGCCGCCTGTAACAATACTCCCACCCCTACCAGCTCTGCAAGCCCCTCTGCTTCCCCTACCGCAACTTTAGCTCAGGTAGTCCGCATCGGCCATCAGAAATTCGATCCTTTCACCCTAGTCAAAGCTAAAGGCGGCTTAGAGAAACGCTTACAGCCTCTCGGCATATCCGTTGAGTGGAAAGAATTTCAGTCAGGCCCGCCGATGTTGGAAGCATTAAACGTCGGTAGCATCGACATCGCCCGCACCGGAGACGCGCCTCCAGTCTTTGCCCAAGCTGCTAATGCACCTCTGCTATACATTGGTGGTAGCGCCCCCAAAGATCGCAGTTCAGGTATTTTAGTTTCTGCTAATTCACCAATTCAAAATCTTGAAGATTTGCGAGGTAAGAAAGTAGCTTTTACCAAAGGTTCAAGCGCCAATTACCTATTAGCAAAAGCACTGAAATCCGCAGGGATAAAATGGACGGAGATTGAGCCTGTTAACCTGACACCCGCCGATGCTAGAGCTGCATTTCAACAAAATAAAGTAGATGCTTGGGTGATTTGGGACCCGTTTTATGCAGCAGCTCAAGCACAAATAGATGTGCGTGTGGTTAAAGATAGTAAAGGACTCGCAGCTAATCGCGATTTTTACTTAGCTAATCAGTCATTTGCTCAGCCGAATCTCAAAATCATTGAGGCAATAAGAGAAGAAACTCAATCAGTAGCAACTTGGGCTGATGCGAATCCCGCAGAAGTAACCAAGATTCTCGCTCCCATTCTGAACATTGATGTTTCTATCTTAGATGTAGTAACTCGACGGCGGAGTTATGGATTTGAACCAATCCAAGCTGATATGATTGCCGAACAACAGGAAATTGCCGATACTTTTTTTGAACTTGGTTTGATTCCCAAGCAGCTTAAAGTTGAAGAAGTAGTTTGGAAACCAGGTAATTAAAAATCCCCGCTTGTGGGTAGATGTTGGATAAAGCAAAACACCTGATATCTTCTACCTTCCAAATAGCGGGGGTGAAGACGATGCTGGGGAACCGCGCTGGGATTACAGGAAAGGTCAGCCCCATTGGTTGCGTCACGCCCACGCTTCGCATTCACTAGACAGGGGCGCGCCGATTCATTTGGTGCAGCAGACGTTAGGGCATGAATCGGTAGCGACTACTTCCAGGTATCTACACGCACACGCCCAAACGACAGCAACAGCTTGTATCTGCCAGGGTAAAAGGTAACTTTCCTTGCATCTTTTTCAATATTATGGGATATTGAATTGAAAAAACTAATTCAAATAGAAACTTATGGCAACTGAGCAAGAGCTTCAATCTCTTTTTAATGCCTTGGATCGCGATCAAGATGGCAAAGTATCGAGTAATGAGCTTTTTTTAAGTCCTGGGTTAAATGCAGTCATTTTAGCAGAAACAGGTACTAGCCCTGCGGAACTGCTAGCGACGTATCGAGATGAAGAGGGTAATATTACTTTTGAAGCCTTGAAACAAGCTGTTAAGAAAGCAGGGAATTTAGAATAAGCGCGATCGCCCATCCAGCAGCGATTGAAATAAAATCATTTATCCAAGTGGATGAGTGTCTTCCCCTGGTAATAGTTGCAGTAGTTATAGGGCAAAAAGCGATCGCTGACTACCAAGGATAAGAACTTGCTTCTTATCCTTTCATCTGGCAGGGATTTAAGCCCCAGTTGACATTAGAGTTATAATGTCGGCAGTGGAGAACCTTTTTTCTTTGAGCTACCTCCGAAAATCCCCTTGACAACTGGCTTTGAGCCTTAACTTGTCACCAATGGGTGACTGTTTACAAAACTTGCTGGCGCAATTGGGGAAAAACCTTTGCAACTTTGTTGAGGACATAATCGCCGTAAGTGCCGCGAAACTCGTGAACGCTAGCTTTGTCCCAACGTTCGTTTTTGTTGTCATCAACGATCGCTCCCTTGATTTCAATCGGGTGGAGTTCAGCATTGAAATTGGGATCGAAGAAGAATGGAAATGAGAGGCGATCGCGTCCTGACACATTCTTGACTCGATGAGGAGTAGAGCGATAAAGTCCACCTGTCAGGCGATCGAGCATATCGCCAATGTTACAAACAAATGAATTGGCGATCGGGGGAGCATCAATCCAGCCCGATCGTGTCTTCACTTGCAACCCACCTAGATCGTCCTGCTTGAGAATCGTGAGCAAACCATAATCAGTATGCTCTCCCACTCCCCAAGATTGCCCTTGGGGATTGCTTTGTGGTGGATAGTTGAAGATGCGAAATAAAATCAGGGGATCGGTGGTGTAGCGATCGCGGAAGTAAGATGCTTCTAAGTTCAAACTCAGGGCAATTCCGGTCATTACTGCGTGACCCAGTTCGGTCATCGCCGCCAGATATTCCAGTATTGTTTCGCGAAAAAGAGGAATATCTGGAAACAGGTTTGCTCCGTGCATGGGAACATCTGCTAGAACAGCGGGATGGGTTTGATTCAATTCCGATCCCAAATAAATTCCTTCTTTCAAATCTGGTTTACCATTCGTCAGTTCACCTCCAACCGGAAAGTAGCCGCGCCATGCTCGACCTCCTAGCGCCATCCGAATTTGCATTTTGGTTTCTAAATCTAGAGCAAAAAACTGACGACTGAGTTGTTCCAAACGGTTTTGCAAGCCTTTATCTACACCATGCTTAACAATGTAAAAAAAACCTGTGTCGAGGCAAGCTTGTCGGATTTGGTTTGCAACTGTATCTAGAGGATTATCCGATCCCAGCGAACTAATATCGATAACGGGAATCTGAGAAATATCTACTGTCGATCGAGTTGTCATATCCTAGCTGATATCGAATCATGATTTCGACTTTGGATAAATTCTGGTTCGTGTAGCTAGAGCGATGCTTTCATTTCATCAATCATCGTCACTAGCTTATAGTCCCCATCCTCATAAAGCTGAGTGGTACGGACTCTGTGATTGCCATCAACGAGTGCAATCAATTCGTTATAGTACGTCTTCGTAGTTTGCAATGTGCGACTGGCCCGGTAGACAATGATATCGTCGGTGACTGCCCAAGCGATACCAGAAAATGCCGTCGCCTTCTCGCCACCTAATGTGTACACTTCGTCGGTGAACGGAAACACCAGCACACCATCACGGAAATCACCATAGTATTTAGCGACGACTTCTCTCGGTGTACCAATACGAACGGTATTCGTTTGAACATACTGCGCCCCCTCAATTTCGATTTCGACCCGCACTAGATGTTCATCGATCAACTCCCCTGCTTTGGTGACTCGCTTTGCGGTTCCTTCCCACCTGCCGCAGTTGTGCAAAAATACCAGCGGTACTTTGTGAGCATCGTAGGTGATTGTGGGGATGGATTGTGCAGACTCAGGGAAGAGTGGATTTGTTTGGCTCATTGAGGTGATTGTAATTTAAATTGTTCATCCACCGGAATTTGATAGCCATTTGCCAGTCGATTGGTAGCGTTTGCGGTTGCCACGATCGCCATCAGTTCCCCAAATATAGCATCATCCATTCCCTTGGCTCGTCCTGCGGCTGTATGAGATGAAATGCAGTATTGGCAACCATTTGTAACGCTGACAGCAATGTAGATTAACTCGCGGGTGAGGGGATCGAGTTCTCCGGGAGCCGTCATCACCTCCTTCACATTCTGCCAGGTACGTTGCAGGGTAGGCGGATGGTTGGCGATCGCTTTCCAAAAGTTATTGATATAATCCGTTTTGCGTGTCGCACGAATGTCGTCAAACACTGCGCGGACTTCATCAGTTGCCTCTTCGTATTCAATCAAATGGCTCATAGTTGCACAGCGGTGGATCGCAGTTATTAGCTGTAATTTCTAGAGGAACTAAGAAAGAAAAATCTAAGAAAGAAAAATGGGACACTCTCATCTTTCTTTCTTATTGCTGGTTTTTTCTAGCTAAGCTTGCTGATAATTGGGATGCCAAGCCAGCCATTTCTCTTCTAACTTCCTGGCGATCGCATCTGCAAACTTACCTAACAAAGCATACATGATAATGCTCAACACCACCACATCAGTTTGCATAAACTCGCGAGCATTCATTGCCATGTAACCAATACCAGAGTCCGCAGCAATTGTCTCTGCAACAATCAGCGTGATCCACATAATCCCCAAGGAAAATCGCACTCCTACCAAAATCGAAGGTAAAGCCCCAGGTAGAATAACTTGTAACAAAAGAGATGTCGGATTCAAGCCATAGACTTTTCCCATTTCAATCAATCCGGGATCGACGCTACGGATGCCATGAAATGTATTGATATACATTGGGAAAAATACACCCAAAGACACCAAAAATAATCTTGCTTGATCGCCAATACCAAACCAAACAATTACTAGGGGAATTAAGGCGAGGTGGGGAATATTACGGATCATTTGCACAGAAGTATCTAGTAGCTTTTCAGCAATGGGAAAAATACCATTGAGAAACCCCAGCGCTAAACCAATTCCTCCCCCGATGGCAAAACCAACGATAGCACGCAAAGAACTGATACCGATATGGTGAAACAGTTCCCCAGTACTTGCCAATCGAATTCCGGCACTTAAAATACCTGTTGGTGCTGGCAAAATCCTTGTAGAAAGCCAACCCACCTGTACTAAAAATTGCCAGCTAACAAGCAGCACAATTGGTACAATCCAAGGAATTACCTGCTGAAAATAGGAATTTTTGAGCCATTTTTTGTTCATGATGCGCTGGGAGAAACAACTTGTTTTTGTGCAGGAAACTTTTCGTTGGCAACAATTTCGCCAAAAGGACTATACATTTGCGGTTGATTTGCTACCGGTTGGTTTTTCAAGGGTAAGCGGGGAAATAGCAATTCAGCGACTCGATAGGCTTCTTCTAAGTGGGGATAACCGGAGAAAATGAAAGTTTCAATCCCCAAGTCGGAATACTCTAACATTCGTGCAGCAACGGTATCAGGATCTCCGACTAAGGCAGTACCAGCACCACCTCTGACTAAGCCAATTCCCGCCCACAAATTGGGGCTAATTTCCAGAGTTTCGCGACTGCCGGCGTGCAGTTCCGTCATCCGCTTTTGCCCTTCAGAATCCATCCTGGCATAAGCTTTTTGGGCGGCTGCGATCGCATCTTCATCGACATATTTAATTAATCGATTTGCATCCTCCCAAGCTTCGCTTTCTGTTTCGCGGACAATGACGTGAAGGCGAATCCCAAACCGCACAGTTCTACCCTGTTCTGCTGCTAATTTTTTCACGGCTTCAATTTTTTTAGCCACTTGTTGCGGTGGTTCTCCCCAAGTAAGGTAAACATCAATATGTTTAGCCGCAATTTGTTGTGCTATCGGCGATGAACCGCCAAACCATAAGGGAGGGTGGGGAGTTTGTACGGGTGGAAAGAGAACTTTCCCACCTTTAATTTGCAAATATTCACCGCTAAAATTAACTTCTTTATTTCCCTCATAAGTAGAGTTACTCCCTTCAAGTATTGCTCTCCAAACTGTGAGAAATTCATCAGTTAATTCATAACGATCGTCGTGACTGAGATGCACTCCATCTCCAGCTAATTCTACCGGATCTCCCCCCGTAACCACATTAATTAGCAAGCGTCCATCAGATAATCTATCAAAAGTTGCTGCCATCCGTGCCGCTACCCCAGGAGACATTAACCCCGGACGAATTGCAACTAAAAAACGCATTTTTTCTGTAACAGCCATTAGGGATGAAGCTACTACCCATGCGTCTTCGCAAGAGCGCCCAGTGGGAAGTAGAGCGCCCGTAAATCCTAAATGGTCAACGGCTTGAGCGATTTGCTTTAAGTACGAAAAACTGCCAGCTCGACCTCCAATTCCTGAAGCTAAATAGCGTCCGTCTCCGTGAGTGGGGATAAACCAAAATAATTCCATTTGTCGTATTCTCCCTAATTATTTATTGTTTAGTCGCATGAGCAACTTCGCTAACTTTAAGTAGATGGACACTATTAAATGTAAGGTGGGCGCTCGCCGCCAAAAACTTTTTAACTCATAGCTAATCTGGTTTCGGCGAGCGCCCACCCTACAAGTGATATAAGCGTTTATTTCTGTCTACCTACTTATCTGTGTGGGAAGCAGCCTTAAATCGAAAATTGCCCACTTAAAATCAAGCCAAGTGCCAAGAGCAAAGGTCTTGATATAGCTATACTTTAGTTTGTTTGAAAGTTAAACTACTGTAGTACGGTCGATTTACCGTAGTTAACTCTAACAAGCTCTAATTATTTCACAGGTAGGCTCAAAAATGCAAGTATATTTTCTAGATTTCTGCTGGTCTGACTTATGCAGGACAAAAAGTAGCATCTAGTCCTGTAGCTATCTGCATAAAAATCTGAGATACCGCCGAGTTAGGATCTGCAAGGGTGAGAGGTTTTCCTGTATCACCGCCCGCACAGATGCGCGGATCTATAGGAATCTGGGCAAGGAGGGGCGCTTGGAGTTCTTCTGCTAGCTGTTTACCGCCGCCACTACCAAAAATTTGCAGCGGTTGTGAATCGCGATCGCAAATTAAATAACTCATATTTTCAATAATCCCAAGAACGGGAACCCCAACTTGGCGAAACATATAAATATTGCGACGAACATCGGAAATAGATATTTGTTGAGGCGTAGTAACCAGAATCACTCCACAAATCGGACTTTCTTGCACAATGGTAATTTGAGCGTCTCCGGTTCCTGGGGGTAAATCAATTAATAAATAATCTAATTCGCCCCATTCTACATCTTGAATAAACTGAGTAATAATTTTGTGGAGAACGGGGCCGCGCCATGCTAAAGGACGTTCTGGTTCGGCTAGTAAACCCACAGACATTACTTTGATTCCCTGTGCTTCCAAAGGTAAAAATTTCTGACCTTTAGCAGTATTAATTGTCTCTACATCGGCTTGTCCTAAGCCTAACATTTGCGGAATATTTGGGCCATAAACATCAGCATCTAGTAAGCCTACTTTTGCCCCTTGTAATTTTAAAGCGGCTGCTAAATTGACGGCAGTTGTAGATTTTCCCACCCCACCTTTCCCGCTAGAAATAGCTAACGTAGTTCGCACGTTAGCTATCGTACAAATTTGAATATAAGTTTTTTTACACCAGGTTATAGGTGATAAAACAGAGTCAATTTTTGCTTGTAAGTCTTGCTGATGGGAGCCAATATAAAGGCGCAAATAAATGTAATCATCAACAATTCGCAAATTTCGCACCATTCCCAAACTGATGATATCATTTTTGAGGGTGGGTTCGATGATTTGTTTGAGATAGTTTACAACTTCTTGCTGTCGCAATTCTCCCAGCAAATCGGGGTTTTCTGACGGTAGATGCGAGTCAGTTTTTGGTAAGGAGGAAGAATTAACCATTGGGGGAATTTTGCAGTAATTTTTGAATTTTGTGAATTGCTCTTTCAGAAAAGATAGAGACTTCTTTATCGGGATCGTCAAGAGATTGCTGTAGCGCATTCATCGCCGCTGGATTGCTGAGATTGCCGAGCGCGATCGCGGCTTCTTTTCGCACATCTGAATATTCATCAGCTAAGGATCTAATTAAAGCAGGTAGCACTCGTTCATCTGGCATTTTTTGCAAAGCTTGTAACGCAAACTTGCGAACTTGCCAGTGTTCATCACTTACTGCTGTTTCCAGTGCCGAAATTGCCGCAGAATCGGCATGAATTGCCAAAGATTTAGCCGCATTTCGTCGCACTTGCCAGTCAGTATCGCTTTTGAGGGTTTGACACAAAATTGAGATAATTTCTGGATCTCTTAAATGTCCTAAAGTTAAAGCCGTAGCACGGCGAACATTGACATCTGCATCAGATATTAAAGCTAAAGCTTGGGGGCATTTTTCCACCTGATTGAGATAGCTGAGAGTAGTGACTGCTGCTGCTCTCAATTCAGGAATTTTTGATGCAAAAAATGGTAAAATATCGGGTAAAGATTGAGCATTGTGAATCTTCCTCAACAAAGTTAAGATATTGAGTTGGATATTAACATTGTCGCGGTGGAGTGCATCTAGAAGTTGCCTTAAGTCAGTAGGTGAAACTAATTCATTCAACGCCGATAATGCTTCTTGGCGAATATCGATATCGGCGGAACCCAGACACTCGATTAAAGCGGGAATAGCGACTGGATTGCCAATTTCCCAAAGAGCAGATATCGCAATTTTTTGAACGGCAGTGCTGTCATCAGACAGGGCAACGAGTAGGGCATTTGTAGCTTCTTCATCGCCCAAATATTGTAGATTTTTAACGGCAACAAGGCGATCGCTGAGATCGGGCGATCGCAACATTTCCAGCCATTGATTTAATTCGCTATCAGTCTCAGCATTCATTAGTTTTATAATCCCTACAAACTAGAACAAAATTAGCGCAACAAGAAAGGTATTTTAACCGTAATTGCATTAGTTGGACATTCTTTTTCACAGGGTAAGCAAAACCAACATTCATCGTATTTCATGTAAGCTTTGCCTGTTTCTGGATTTTTCGCTAATACATCCAAAGGACAAACATCAATGCAGACATGGCATTTTTCCAAACACTTAGACTCATCTACAGTGACGGGAACATCAACTCGTTGTGTAATTAAAGCCATAGTTAGTTGATCGTTAATTGTGAATAAATAAAGGTAGGTAGTTGTGCTTTAGCACTCTTCTCTTTAAGCTGCTGAGTTAACACTCCGTCTAA
>NZ_JAQMUA010000112.1:0-6655 GCF_028330895.1 Kamptonema animale CS-326
AACGCCGCCTTCTAGGCGGTTTCTTTACCGCCTAGAAGGCGGCGTTACGTCAAGTCTGCGTCTTAAATTTTAACTGGCTTGTCGTACCCAGCCATTGATGGTAAAGCGGCTGTCTGCAAAAGCTTTTGAAGGACAATTTACTTGCAATACTTCGTGCATATAGCGGCTAAGGAAGAATACGATGCTGTTATTTCGGGGTTCTACAGTTCTGAAAGTGTCGGCGGCAACGTAATAGTTATTTTCAACTTTGCTGTCGTAAAGCCGTAATTCTCCGCCCGTAAAACCCTTGGGTTCTCGATTAAAATAGTAAACGTAAGTGAAGAATCGGCTAGATGTGTCTGGAGAACCATTATCGTTGTGCATTTTGTAAAAGTTGGCGTTGTTGTGCATGGTTAGCTGAGCTTCAATATCGCCAAGAGGAAATGGGGGAATATTTAATTTGCGAAGGACATCTGGGAGAATTGCTTTAATGCGATTGACCATCAGTTCTGAGAATTCAGGGAAGGAGTGAAGTACCATTGAACGACGGTAATCTTCAGCGTTAGTTGATGTGCTGGTAGGGACAAATTCTCCTTCTTTGTCGAGGACGTATTGCAGTAGTTGTTTGTTTTCTGCGGCTGTCAAGAAGTTTTCAATTTGAGCATAGCGAGATGTTAGATCATGAACGGTGGAAATAGGAGTGGGAGGGGGGGAGGGAATTTCTATAATAGGTTTTTTTTCCTGTTGTTGCTGCAAGTAAATTGGGGGTTCTGTGACTAAGCCAACTAACTGTTCGCTAGGAAAACATAGAGCGGAACGACCATCATCTATGGGAATTTGGAATAATGTGGAAAAAGCAGGTGTTTGCTGAGTTTGAGCCATCAAAGCTTTGATGAGGCCGTGGAGTAAGGGTGCATCAGATTTGAGATTGACTGTACACTGATGTCCTCCGGTTAAGAGAATTTTGACTTTAACATCTTTGCTTTGAAGTTGCTGCGTTGTTGATACCATAATAGTAAGGAAGAAGGAAGAAGGAAGAAGGAAGAAGGAAGAAGGAAGAAGGAAGAAATTACCAGCGAATTATTTAACAGTTAACAGTTAACGGTTAACTGTTAACCGTTAACTGTTAACATTAATGCAAAAAGTGGCGAATGTCGGTGAAAACCATCGCCAGTCCGAGTTCGTTGGCGGCGTTGATGGAATCTTGGTCGCGCATACTACCTCCTGGTTGTGCGATCGCAACTATTCCAGCAGCAGCAGCAGTTCGCACTGAGTCGTCAAAGGGGAAGAAACCGTCACTGGCTAAAAATGCACCCTTGGCTTTCAAAGCGGCTTGTTCTAAGGCAATTTTAACCGATCCTACACGATTCATTTGTCCTGCACCAATACCTAATGTAGCGCGATCGCGCGTCACGACAATAGCATTAGATTTAACGTGCTTGGCAACTTTCCACGCAAATAACAGTTCTTCTAACTGTTCTGGTGTGGGTTGCTTCTCAGTGACAACGCGCCATTGGCTAGCATTTTCTATGGCATTATCTGAGTCTTGTACGAGCAAACCACCTGCTATTACTTTAACAGTTTGGGGCGGCCCCTGAATCAGATCTGGTAAGATCAAAACCCGCACTTTTGACTTACCTTTGAGGATTTCTTGAGCTGCTGGTTCGCAAGCAGGCGCTACCACGCATTCTAAGAATGTTTGAGTTAACGCTTTAGCCGTAGCCGCATCAATGGGACGATTTAAAGCTACAATCCCGCCAAAAGCTGAAATTGAGTCAGCATCGAAAGCTTTTTGATAAGCTTCTGAGAGGCTATTACCGATAGCAGCGCCGCAAGGATTGGTATGTTTAAGAATTGCCGCCGCTGGAGTATCGGGAAACTCTACAATTAACCTGCGAGCTGCCTCTAAATCCACTAAATTATTGTAGCTTAATTCTTTACCTTGAAGTATTGTACTGGTCGTCCAACCAGTAGGGTTTACTCCGCTTTGATACCAAGCAGCAGCTTGATGCGGATTTTCGCCGTAGCGGAGCGATTGTAACTGGGTTCCAGCAATTGTAAACTGTTGTAGGAGAGACGATCGATCGGCTTCTGGAGAAGATTGATTTGTGAGATAAGATGCGATCGCGCGATCGTAATTTGCAGTATGATTAAAGGCTGCAATTGCACATTTTTGCCGGAAATCTAAGGAAGCCTCTCCTCCGCGCTCCCGCAATTCTTGCAAATAAATAGGATACTGCTCTGGATTGCATAAAACTGTCAAATGAGGGTAATTTTTAGCTGAGGCTCGCAGCATCGCCGGCCCCCCAATATCAATCTGCTCAATTGCCTCAGCCAAAGTTACTTCTGACTTAGCAATTGTTTGCTCGAAAGGATACAGATTAACTACGACTAAATCAATGGGACGAATATTATTTTCAGTCAAATCTGCTACATCCTGGGGGACATCTCGACGTGCTAAAATGCCACCGTGAATGCGAGGATGCAGCGTTTTGACTCGTCCCCCTAAAATTTCTGGAGAACCCGTGTAGTCAGCAACTTTTGTGACTGGCAACCCAGCATCTTTTAGAGCTTTTGCTGTCCCGCCACTACTAATGATATCAAAGCCAAATTCTTCTACCAGAGTGCGAGCTAAGTCAATTAGCCCGGTTTTATCAGATGTGCTCAGCAGTGCCAGACGCGCCATTGGTTTCAAATCCCGATCGCAAAGATACAAGTTATATTTTAAGCAGAGATTGCCTTCATGAATGGCTAGCTGCATTATAGGTGCTGTGTTTCATAACACATATTTATAAAAAATATGTTTATGATAACTTGAACTAGGACACTCACTTTCATGGAAATAGTATCACTAGCCTTAGCCTTACTTAAGTAAGCTGCGAAAAGAATTTATTATTTGATACCCAAAATCAAGGTTTAATAAAAACTTAATCTTTCAGGAATAATTATATGCTAGTATAGGTGCTAATCTCCCTTATCAAAGTTAAAGGAAGCTAATCAGCTCATGATTTTTTGGTCATAAAAATTGTAAGGAATTTTATTAGGAGTTTTTAAATTATGTTTGTTCCCGATAGCAACTCAGAAAGTAATGTTAGCAATATCAACGGTTTAAAGCAAGGGGCAGGTAAAAAGCTTAGTAATGAAGCAATTAGTGAAGAGTCGGTCGATACTTTCTCTAAGGATATCTCAGAAAGTCCGCTACCACTTTCTTATATTTCTCATCAGCGCGAATTGCACCAGATGCAATTAGCAATCGAAAAGCTAAAGCGCGATCTGAAAGCTAGTGAAGCCCGCTTTCATAATGTAATTGCTAAAAATGCCGACAGCATCGTTATTGTTAACAAAAAAGGGATGGTCTGTTTTGTCAACCCATCAGCCGAATATCTTTTCAACTGCAAGGATGAGGATCTGTTAGGGAAAGATTTTTTTGGTTCTTTGATAGTAGAAGGTTCTGCCTGCGATCTGGAGATGAATACAGATATTATTCATCAAGTTCGACAGAGAGATGCAGCAGGCATCCGGGTGGTACAAACAGAAGTAGAAGCGATCTGTAAGGACAAAGAAAATACGGTAGTAGAAATGCGAGTGGTGGAGACGGAATGGGAAGGAGAAATTGCTTATTTGGCCACACTACGCAATATTACCGATCGCAAGCGCACAGAGGAAATGCTATGGCTTTACAGTCGTGCTATGGCAGCAGCTAGCACTGGAATTGTAATTGCCGACGCGACAACCCCCAACCTAGCTAATATTTATTGTAATCCTGCTTTTGCAAAAATGACTGGCTATTCGCAGGAGGAAATTATCGGGCATAACTGTCGATTATTGCAAGGAAAAGATACAGATCCTGATGCGATAAATCAAATCCGCGAGGCTTTACATAATCAGAGTGAATGCACGGTGGTTTTAAAGAATTATCGCAAAGACGGGACAACTTTTTGGAATCAATTAGCGATTTCTCCGGTGCGCGATCGCAAGGGCAAATTAACTCATTTCATCGGCATACAGATGGATGTAACCAAACATAAAGAAGCAGAAGAAGCCTTGCAGAGTTCGGAAGCACGCAGTAGAGAACAAGCGACAAAATTAGAACTAGCTCTTAACCAACTACAAAAAACTCATTCCCAACTCGTACAGAGTGAAAAAATGTCCAGTTTGGGATTGCTAGTTGCAGGAGTTGCTCACGAAATTAACAACCCGGTTAGTTTCATTAATGGCAATCTCAATCATTTAGATAATTACACTCAAGAATTGCTGGATTTGCTCAAGCTCTATCAGCAGCACTATCCTCATCCTGTCGAGGAAATTCAAAAGCGAATGGAGGCAATAGAACTTGACTTTCTAATGGAAGATTTAACTCAAATACTATCTTCAATGAATGTAGGAGTTGACCGCATTTGCCAGATTGTTGCATCGCTGCGGAACTTCTCGCGACACGATGAATCGGAGATCAAAGCTGTTAACCTTCACGAAGGAATTGACAGCACTTTACTAATTCTTAATCACCGTATGAAAGCAACGGGAAGCACTCAGGCGATTCAGATTGTGAAAGAGTACGGAGACTTGCCTGTTGTGGAATGTTATGCAGGGCCGATTAATCAAGTATTTATGAATATTCTCGGCAATGCAATTGATGCTTTGGAGGATAGCAATAAAGGGCGTAACCCCCAAGAAATTCGCGACAATCCTAGTAAGATTACGATTGCTACTTCTGTGGTAGATGCGGATTATGTACAAATCAAAATTGGCGACAATGGGTCAGGGATGAAAGAAGAGGTGAAGCAACGGATATTCGACACTTTCTTTACGACCAAACCAGTAGGTAAAGGTACGGGAATGGGTTTGTCAATCAGCTATCAAATTGTTGCTGAAAGACATAGAGGCGAACTTAATTGTGTTTCCGAAATTGGTCAAGGTACGGAGTTTATTATTAAGCTTCCAATTTGGCATTTAACCTAAAAAACGTCTACTCCCTCAAATTTCTTAACACTTTCAACCTTAGCATTTGCCGCTTCCCCGCAAGTGCGAGGGGTAGGAAACATCTTCCCCGGATTCGCCAAACCCTGGGGATTAAACACCTGACGCACCCACTGCATTGTCTCCAAATCTACCTCATTAAACATCTCCGGCATATAGCATTTCTTATCAGCACCAATGCCGTGTTCCCCTGAAAGACTTCCCCCTACTTTCACGCAAAGTTTCAGAATTTCACCGCCCAATTCTTCGACTTTTTCTAACGCCCCTTCAACAGAATTATCGTAAAGAATTAAGGGGTGAAGATTCCCATCTCCCGCGTGAAACACATTAGCGATGCGATAGCCAAATCTTTCACTAAGCAACTCAATTTCTTTGAGGACATAAGCCATTTGTGTGCGGGGAATTACGCCATCTTGCACGTAATAATCAGGGCTTAAATGACCCGCAGCGGCAAAAGCGGCTTTTCGACCTTTCCAAATTTTTAACCGCGTTTCCAAGTCATTTGCGCTGGTGATGTTCCGCGCTCCATTTTTCAGACAAATCTCAGCAATCCTTTGTTTATTCGCTGCTACTTCTACCTCTAAACCATCTACTTCTACTAATAGAATAGAAGCAGCATCGCGGGGATAACAGCCAGTGGCGACAACATCTTCTACAGCATTAATGCTGATGTTATCCATGATTTCCATACCGCCGGGAATAATCCCAGCGCTGATAATATCTGAAACCGATGCTCCTGCTGCTTCCATGCTGGTAAAATCTGCTAGGAGAACGCAAATTGATTCGGGTGTTTTAAGGATTCTTAAAGTGACTTCTGTGGCAATTCCGAGAGTACCTTCGGAACCGACAAATATACCTGTTAAATCATAACCAGGCATCTCTGGTATTTGTCCGCCGACATCAACAATTGAGCCATCAGGTAAGACTAATTTTAAGCCTAAAACGTGATTAACTGTCACTCCATATTTCAAACAGTGAACGCCGCCGGAATTTTCGGCAACATTACCACCAATTGAACATACAATTTGACTGGAAGGATCGGGGGCGTAATAGAAACCAGCGCCACTAACTGCTTGCGTTACCCAGTTATTAATTACTCCTGGTTGTACGACAACTAGCTGATTTTCTAAGTCAATTTTCAGGATTTTTCGCATTAAGGCGGTGACAATTAATACGCAGTTTTCGACGGGTAAAGCGCCGCCAGAAAGACCAGTACCCGCGCCTCTAGCTACCCAGGGGATGGAGTGGCGATCGCATATTTTTACGGCCGCCGCCACTTCCTCTGTAGTTCTAGGTAATACTACCACCGCTGGCCGTTGGCGGTAGCTGGTGAGTCCGTCACATTCGTACACTAACAATTCTTCGCGGCGTTGGACTACGGCATTTTTACCGAGTACAGTTTCAAATTCTTTGATGATGGGTTTCCAGTTGCGTTCAGTTTCGAGGGCGATCATTGGTGGGTATAATTAAGTGGGTTTGTGGGGGTTCAGAAACCGGGTTTCTTACCGAAATCTTCGTGAGGATGCCAAAATTATCGCAGAAACCCGATTTCTTTGCTCAGGGAGCGATCGCGTGGGGCTCAGAAACCGGGTTTCTTACCCAATTCTTCGTGAGGATGCCAAAATTATCGCAGAAACCCGATTTCTTTGCTCAGGGAGCGATCGCGTGGGGCTCAGAAACCGGGTTTCTTACCCAATTC
>NZ_JAQMUA010000113.1:0-2487 GCF_028330895.1 Kamptonema animale CS-326
GGGCTAGGGGCTAGGGGCTAGGGAAAGAGGGGGAGCGGGGGAGCAATATCAGGACTTACGCACCCAACCAAAGAAACCGGGTTTTTTGACGAAAATACTTCGCTGTTACCCAGATTCTCTCAAAAACCCGGTTTCTAGGGCCATGAGCGTAAGTCCTGAATATGCCAATTACCAATTACCAATTACCAATTACCAATTACCAATTACCAATTACCAACTACCAATTACCAATTCCTATGGCTCCAGTAATAGTTAAACGTTATCTAATTGCTTTCAAGCAATACAAATGGGTCGGATTAGTCACTTTTGCAGCAGCAGTGGGCGTGTCAGGGTTAGTAGCAACTCGTCCAGAAGCAGCTCCTAATTACACGGCTACAGGTATTCTGAGCTACCACCGTCCTCCTGTGATCTTTTCAACTACGGCTACTGATATTCAAAAGCAGGGGCAGGAAGTAACAAAAGAAATGCTGCTGGACAAAAAGGTAATCGAGGCAGCAGCGAAAGAAGTAGAGGTTTCGCCCGAAAAGATGACAAAAAATGTGTCAATAAAGATGCCGAAATCCAACGACCAAGGTGCGGGAATTGAAGTCTCTTACAAGAATAAAGATCCTAAGAGAGCAGAAAAAATTGTAGATACAGTAATGAAGGAAATGGTTAAACAAAGCCAGTTAATTAATACTTCTATACTGCGAGAGACGATCGTCCAGATTAACAACCGTTTACCACAAGTAATTCAGGATCTCAGAGCTGCTGAAGAAAAACTTCAACTCTACGAGAGACGAGAGGGAGCATCTATTTTGGCATTTCAGACTGCTGCTTTGCCTCAAGCGATCGCCTCCGCACAACAGCAACAGCGGACGATTAGATTTCAGTTAGACGGCGTTAATGCTCAAATTAATAGCCTGGAAGGGCGATTGGGATTGAATGCAGATCAAGCTTACGTGGCTCAAGCTTTGGCTGCTGACCCAATTATTGCTCAATTGCGATCGCAACTTTTCGATATTGAGTCTCAGTTACAAGTGCTCCGCCTGGATTTTCAGGACGAACACCCGAAAGTAGTCGAGTTAACTAACACCAAACAAGCACTGGATCAACAGTTACAGCAGCGAGCGGCTGAGGTACTTGGAGGTGACGGAGTAGCAGCACCCTTAAGTGCGGCGAAGATTCGAGTAGACTCTGCTTTAGATCCCGCCAGACAAGATTTAGCTAAAACTTTGATTAATTTGCAAACTCAGCGGGAGATGCTGCAACAGCAACTTATTGGTATTGCGAAAACAGAACAACAACTGCGGCGGGAACACGCGACGCTTCCCAATAAACAGTTAGAACAAACGCGCATCGCACAGGAAGTAAACCTGAAGAAGACCCTCTACGATAAGATGCAATCGGCGCGGGTGGATGCTCAGGCGGCGATAGTGGAGACAACAGGCTCTTTGAGAATTTCTCAGTTTGGAAAAGCTGATAATCTCAAATTCACTCCTAAAAGTCGGTCTGCGATCTTGGCCGTGGGGGGATTGGCTGGAATCTTGCTAGGGGGCGGAGTCATATTTTTACTGGGAATGCTGGGTGGGAAGTTCTACACTTGGGAGGAAATTCGCTCGGCTTTGGAAGAAGGGGATGTGGAAGTCTTGGGAATTTTGCCTTTTGCGATCGCCCTTGACTCCAGTAGAGATGATATGCCGATCGCCCTAGAAGCTAATTCTCCTTATCTAGAATTTTACGAGAAACTTCGCAGCAATCTACGCCGCGTTGGAGAAAAACCCCCGAAGCTGGTAATACTAACTTCTGCGACTGCTCTTGAAGGCAAGACTTTTAGCGCTTACAATTTAGCGATCGCCTCGGCTCGTGCTAGTAAGCGGACTTTGTTAATCGAAGCAGATTTGCGATCGCCCTCTTGGGTTCAATTTTTGAAAGTCGCTCCCGATCCCGCTAGTTCTATTGAACCCCTACGTTACTACGGCGATCTCTGCGAGTGCATTCGGCTTGTCCCAGCCGTTGAGAACCTATTTGTCATACCCAGTCCCGGGCCTCTGCGACAAGCTGCTGCTGTACTGGAATCGAGCGAAATCCGGCGGCTGCTTACAGAAGTTCGCCACCGCTTTGATTTTATAGTTATAGACTCCCCCCCTTTAAATGAATACAGCGATGCCCTGACCTTGGAACCATATACGGATGGCATAGTTTTAGTAACAAGGCAAGGTCATACTAATGCCGAAACATTGGCTGAAGTAACCGATCGGTTAACAGAATTTGATGAAGAACTAAACAAAGTAGGGCCGCGACTGTTGGGAGCGATCGTTAATGGTGCTGACATTGCAGTTGAGTTCCCCGATCGGATTGAGGAAATAGATATTCCCCTCGTACACTTTGCTGATTCCCCTACACAAGTGAAATCAAAACCAATGTCAAAACCAAGCAGAAGGCAAAAGGCAAAAGGAAGTAGCAAAGAAGGGGCTAGGGGCTAGGGACTAGGGAAAGAGGAAGAGA
>NZ_JAQMUA010000114.1:0-8372 GCF_028330895.1 Kamptonema animale CS-326
AAGGCGGCGTTACCTAAGTGTTAACCGCCCAGAGGGCGGCGTTACGTAAGTCTTAACCGACTAAAGGCGCACTTGCTAAAACCCTCTTTGATTGCCTCTGCCTGCTGCCGCCTGCCATATTGTAAAGTTTTGAGACAAGCACTCACGTTATCCCCAAAAATTCTGTATCATAAATTACAGAATTAATTTTTCTGCGCCTTCGCTTTGTGTTGAAGCCTACAACCTCACCCTGGCGCAGCCCGTTCGCCCCATAAGGATTAATTATGAAACTTCAATCAGATATTCGCGCTTGGCAACCGCCAGCAAGTATTGTAAACGCAGGCGTGTGGGATAAATTTCGCGATCGCTCTACCTCAGCTTCACCCAAGTTTGCTCCCTCCACCTGGGTCAAGTTATTTAACCCTCCGACAGCCTTCAGCTTTGATGAAGCTTGGCTTTTGTGCCAATATTCTGAAGATAAATGGCTAGCTTGGATTCCTGACTATGGCGAAATTCTGCTCAGTATCGATGAATTTTGTAGCCCGATTTAGATTCAGTGTCAAAGTAAGAAACGAAATTATTTGTAGGATGGGTTGAGCGCTTTGGGAAACCCATCCTACTCTTGCGATTTGTTAACAGTTAACCGTTAACAGTTAACCGTTAACAATTAACAATTAAAATAACAGAGGCATTAATAAATCCCTCAGCCAATGCCTCGGACTCCTACCTTAACCTTCGATCGCGGTACTCTACTCCTGCATCCACCACCCAGAGGGAAAGCCTGGGTGGACTTCGCGACGTGGGACGATCGCGTGGAAAAATTTCGGATTCCGGCTATTCACTATCGACCTCTGCTAGAGGCGTTGCAATCGGAACGCCTTAACTACACTGACGACGCAAAGGGCTATCAACAACTCGAACTCGTCCCCAGCGTTGAAATGCCGCCCTATCAGCATCAAGAAGAAGCCTTAGCAGCTTGGCAACAAGCGGGTAGTAAAGGCGTTGTGGTACTTCCTACGGCATCAGGCAAAACTTATCTCGCACAATTAGCGATGCAAGCAACTGGTCGCAGTAGCCTAATTGTAGTGCCAACTCTGGATTTAATGCACCAGTGGTATGCGAATTTAAAGGCAGCTTTTCCCGATATTGAAATCGGATTGCTAGGTGGTGGTTCGCGGGATAAAACGCCAATTCTAGTGGCTACTTACGACAGTGCAACCATTCACGCTGAAACTTTGGGTAATAAATATGGTTTGCTAGTTTTTGATGAGTGCCATCACTTACCGACTGATTTTTATCGAGCGATCGCGGAGTATGCGATCGCACCCTTCCGCCTTGGGTTAACAGCAACGCCGGATCGTTCCGATGGCCGTCACAGCGACCTCAACGCCCTAATCGGCCCTACAGTTTTCAGTCGCACGCCCGAACAACTGGCAGGGGGCGCTTTAGCTGAACATAAGATAGTTCAGATCATGGTTAAGTTATCAAAGGAAGAGGGCGATCGCTACCAAGAACTGATTAAAATCCGTAACGAATTTTTAAAACAATCCAATATTAAGCTATCCAGCCTTGAAGGTTGGAAAAATTTTGTGATGATGAGTGCGCGATCGCCTATCGGTCGTCGTGCCATGTTAGCACACCGCGAAGCTAAAGAAATCTCCCTTTGTACAGATGGAAAAATCAGAGTTTTGGCAGGTTTACTTGCCCAACATTACCCCCATCGCACTCTAATTTTTACCGCAGATAACGCCACTGTTTACCGCGTTTCCCAAGAATTTTTAATCCCCAGTATTACCCATCAAACACCAGTTAAAGAGCGCCATCAAATCCTTACCCAATTTCGCAGCGGCGAATATAAAACTTTAATTGCTTCCCACGTTCTGAATGAAGGTGTTGATGTTCCCGATGCGAGAATAGCTATTATTTTATCCGGGACGGGAAGCGAACGGGAATACATACAACGTTTAGGGCGAGTGCTTCGTAAAGGTAATGATGAAAACAAATTAGCAATTCTCTATGAAGTAGTTACAGAAAACACCAGCGAGGAAAGGACATCTCAGCGGCGGCGGGGAGAAAGCAAACCTGAAAAACCTAAAAAATCTAAAGAGAAAGAACAAGAACAACCAGAATATGAGCAATTGGAATTTATTAAGCCAACACTAATCTATGGTGTAAATCAGCCCACTACTAGGTTAGCTGCTGAAAGTCCAGAGAAATGGGGAGAAAATCATGAGGAAACTCAAGATTGAGGATTACTAATTAGTATCATCTCATGTTATAATTTTATAATTATAAGACTTATGGTGGGAGCCACAGAAACCGGGTTTTTGAGAGAATCTGTGGGTAAAAATGAAGTATTTTCGTAAAAAAAACCGGTTTCTTTAGTTGGGTGCGTAAGTCCTATTTGCATACCTCCTAACGTAGTGAAGCAATCTTAAGGCTTTGATTTAATATGGAGAGTGCGTAAGTCCTAAATCGATCGACTTAGATAGCAAAAAAAATGAGCGATATCTTACAACTAAGTAACTTTAAAATTTTCCAGAAAAATACTGGAGTCTGGGAAGGAAACTGGACAATTCTCGATGGAGACTGCAAGGAAATCCAAAGATTTATAACGGTTGTCACCCAGAGAATAATTGACAATCAGTGGAGACAAACCAATGTTCAGACATATAGCAATGGCGAGATTGAAACTCAAAACTTTATAGGTTATGTTGTTGGTGAAGGAAAAGTGAAAATTGAAAGTCCCAACCCGCCTTTTTCCAACTATAATACATTAGCCACAGAATTTGGAGACGATCTAATAATTTTTCAGGTTTGGGACAACGCCAATGGTAGTTTGAGGGCTATTGAAACTATTAATCTGGTTAGTGCTTCTGAACGAATCCGCACTACTCAAAGCTTGACACCAGAAGGAAAACTCAGAGGAGTGATGGTAATTACTGAAAGGAAAATTGAGTAAAAAATTTCCCTGCTTATGTTACCGAGTGATTTATTAAGTCATCGCCAAAATGGCGAGTCAATCATCCCGCTACGCCTCAATATCGATGCCAGAAACTTAGATACAGCTAGCGAAATGATTGCCTGTTTTCAAGCAGCAATTGGCACAACTCAAGGCGAACTAGATCGAGGTTTACAAGAATTAGAAGGCGATAGTCCAGACTATCGCCTTAAGCGAGGATTGGCTCATCTTCTCAGAAGTGGTTTTTGTACATTTGATGTAGTTAGTCCCCTAGAACCGTCTGAATTAAGGCAGCGAATTTTTGCCTTAGCTTCTCAGTCAATACCTAGCAGCAATTCTACCCTGTTAACTCTTGAAAAAGTAGCAATTGAACTGAGTAAAGAGTTAAATAGAGAAGTTTTACCTACAGAATTGAGTTTTGGTTTATATGCGGATTTAGCAGAGAATAAAATCCTTACTCAATTTGATGCACCAACGCCAGAAGCTTTATTACATAGATATAATGTTTCTCAAGTCCAAGGTATATTTTATCGTGCCAGTCATGTCCAATTAAACGCCCATCGCAACGATCCAGGGGAGTATAAACTATTATTTCGCTATCTTAAACTCTTTCAATTAATGACTTATATTGAAGGTGATGCCGATCGAGGTTTTACTCTAACAATTGATGGGCCTGTAAGTTTATTTAAGCCGAGCACTCGTTACGGTCTTGCCTTAGCTAAAATGATACCAGCATTGCTGCACGTTACCAAATGGAGTTTGCACGCGACTTTACAAAATCGCGACCCTTATAGTGGTGTTTGGAAAACAGGTAAATTTACTCTTAACTCGGATTGCGGCTTGGTTAGTCACTATCCCCCAGGGAAACCTTATGATAGTATGTTAGAAGCGTCATTTGCTGGGAAGTGGGATGCGCTAAAAACAGAATGGCGACTGGAGAGAGAAGTTGATTTAATCCCCATTCCTGGTAGCGTGATGATTCCAGATTTTCGGTTAGTTCATCCCGATGGCAGGTCATTTTTATTGGAAATTGTCGGTTATTGGCGACCCGAATATTTGCAAAAGAAATTTTCTCAAGTTCGACGTTCTGAATGCGATAATTTAATTTTGGCGATTTCCGAAAGATTGAATTTAGAAAAAGCGGGAGTACAGGTAAAAGATGTGTCGGCTAAGATTATCTGGTTTAAAGATAAATTATTGCCAAAGTCTGTGCTGGAAGTGCTAGAATAGCATTCAATTAAATAGAAGGAAGAAGGAAGAATGCTTATACAGCCAGCTTTTTAGTCATCTGTATTTTACGTTAAATTAGGTGGATTTACTTAATTTGAATCTGGGGGTGACAAAGAGGTCTAAGAAATAAACCCAATCAGGATTATAGCCCCTATGCCCTGCTGATAAAAACGACTTTGATGGGGCGTAATTTTCAGTAATTTTTTGTACTTGCTTTTTGTGAGTTTCAATACCATTAAATATTGCCCAACTGTAGGCGATATCAAAACCTAATACTGGTCGGGTTGTTCTGACTCTTATTCCTTGAAAGTATAACGAAGTAGGGGCGGGTGATTAAGATTGTGAATTTGTGACCCATATCTTGGCGAACCCGCCCCTTGTATCTTAATCGCCTTGGCAGTTGCTATCAATCAATTCTTTGGCTTAGAAACTGACTTAGAAATCGGCTTTTCTAACAACTCTACTGGGGGTTGGAGATTGACAATTTCAATGTCTAAACCCAGAGGGAGAGGTGGAAGTTTTGGCGTACTAATCTCTAAATCCCCTGTTCCACCTGCTAAGCGAGAGGTAAGAATTTTAGGCATAACTGGCACTTTTTCTGCTGTTTCCAGAGTTTTGACCATTTGAGCCAAAGCAAACTCTAATTGCTGGCCTGGATCGATCGCTACCCAGCCTTGATTTGTCATCGCCCGTAGTTCAAAGTGTAAGTGAGGGCCTGTAGACATCCCCGTACTCCCAACTCGACCAATTACTTCTCCTTGCTGCACCCATTCACCGGGTTTAACAAATAGTTCGGAAAGGTGAGCGTAGAGAGTTTCTTGGGATTGTTTATTATGGTCGAGAACGACTGCCAGGCCGTAACCTCCTAACCAATCTGCGATCGCAACTTGACCCGCATAAGCCGCCAAAACAGGCGTTCCCATCGGCGCACCCAAATCCGTACCCGTGTGAAACCTGCCTGAACCGAGGACTGGATGAGTCCTCCAGCCAAAAATCGAGGTAATTTCAGCGGGGATAGACAGGGGAAACATCATCCGCAGATTGCCATTTCCAGGCAATGCAGGCGGCCGAGGTGTCTGATTGTAATAAGCAAAACCAGAATCGCTCATACTGCTGACAGTAATCGGGCCGACTTGGATAGACCCAATGCTGGCAACCGTTGCCTCCCCGTTTGAGGAGTATCCTGACCCAGAGGAGTATCCAGGCTCAGAGGAATATTCACGCCCAGGGGAGGAGTCTCCCTGTGCGTAAGACACTCCCGGCTGTTGCTGACCTGTTTCCCAGGCTTTCCTGCCTGTGGGGGCGATTGCATTTTCAGCGTAAGAGTTTCCAGTGTTACCCTCTGCTGTAAAAGACTGTGAGGGTGGTGGAGCGCAGAGTGTACCGGCAATTTCTTGTCCCGTTCCCACCACAGCGTCGCAACCAGTTGAGCGTTCGGAAAATTGAACTGCTGTGGGTGCTTCGTAGGTGTTAGTAGCACCCACACTGTAGTCAGTGGGATCTATGTAGGCGTTATTGGGGCTGGCTGGGGCCTCAGCATTATATTCTGGAGTGCTGGGCGCTTCTACGGTTGGCGGAGCAATTTCTGGTTCTGGTAAATACGGCTCTGAGGCGGCCGCTGCGGGGGCTTCTGGAATGTACTCTGGTTCTGGGGCGGCCGCTGCGGGGGTTTCTGGAATGTATTCTGGTTCTGGGGCGTATTCGGGGGCGGCCGCAGAGGGTTCTGGTGCGTAAGTTTCTGGTTCAACTGCGGCTGGTTCCGGGAGGCTGGCTGGGGCTTCAGAGGGTTCTGGGGCAGTTATTTCTACTTGCGGAGCCTCGGTTTGGGCCCAAACCATACCTTTACTGAGCATTCCTAGACTAGCAATACAACCGATGCCTAAGAGTAGGGAACGTTGAGATAATAGCCGCAATCGAGCGCGATCGCTTATAGGGGTCATTTTTTCTTGTTTGGCTGTTGCCAGGGATTTTAGTTTTTTATCTGAGTAAACTGGTTTCACGATCTTTATCACAACTCAATATCGGGCTTGTGGCATGGGGGGTGAGGGCTGCAAAGAAACCGATAACTCATCCTTTAAATCCGTTGGGAATTTTGTTGTTGTTCTATAGCCCAGAATGATTGTAACGGGCTTGAGGCAAATTTCGCCTTTGGACTCTGTTACAGCTTCAGTTTTTGGTAAGGGGATTTTTTGAGTAAAATCGCACTTGCAGTCCGCCTGTGGCGTTGACGGGGACGATCGCTCGTTTGTGTCCGTCTAATTTTCGCGGATGCCTGATGTTAGTCTGGAGTTTTAGGCGATCGCTAGTTTAAGGCTGAGTTATTGTCACAGTTGCCCGAAGTAGGCGATCGCGTTTCATTTTATGATAAGTTCTCCTAATTGTTTTTACTTAAGCGCTAAATTCTAGCTATCTAGTTTTCCTGCAATATTTGAGTTAATGCCACTGGCTAAGATACCTAAAATTTTACTAAGATCGTTGATAAAATATTCGACTAGATCAATTTCCAGTGTCTGTCCTGCTAATCTCAGAAATTTCCAGTTTGTCCCGGTAGTAACAGAACCGTAAATAATAGGAATTTCATTGCCTTCATTTTGGTTAAAAATTTGCGCCGCCAACATTTCTGCTACGCATTGTCCTAAACCCGCTAGGATATTTTCTTTTTTGGCTTCAACAATGGTGATGACTGGCGCACTAACAAATAAAAGTTCCGGGGATTGACTGATGATAAAATCACAACTGCCATTTAATCCTTTGGTAGCATCTACACTAAAGTCAACACCGGAAAACCAGCTAATTTGATAATTTAACTGTTTTCTAAGTTCAACGAGAATGGGAGCGATAATCAGTTCCGAGCGTGCTTTTTCTGTATTGCTACCCAGGGCTAATGCCATATTATCACGCAGTGTTTCTTGGAGAAAGTTGCTGGGTGGTAATTCTGGCGTTTCTGTGAAAATAGCAGAGCGTTCGGAAATCGTTAAATTAAAGTCTTTGGCAACTCGATTTAAAGTAAAATCACTGTAAGACATTAGTTATCTATCTCTATGTTTGAGTTTTATTCTTGTTCAGGTGTAAATCCCCGTAGTCCCGACTCAAAAGCGATTATATTTCACCCGCCAAAGAACAAAGAAGAAGAACAAGAACAATTTGAATTATTCAAGCGGATAGTCGATGAGAAAACCAGAAAGAAAACCGCTGAGTAAGGGCGAAGCATTCGGTCATAAAGTATGAAGGCTAAAACCGATAAATTATCTACCCGAATGCTTTAGCCTACAAAATTGGATGCTTCCGCATCTCTAGGCAAACAATCCCGCCACCGACACGCTAAAACCTGGTAACAAAGAACTGGTTAAATTATCTTCTTTAAACAAAGTCATCGCTAACTTCAAAACCCCATTTTCTCGCCGATAAACCTCAACTTTCTGCTGGATTCTGTCAAAAATCCAATATTCCCGCACACCTTGAACAGAATATAATTTTAACTTAGATTGGCGATCGCGCTTTTCATTTTCCTCACCGGGAGACATCACCTCTACTACCAACTCCGGTGCTCCCCGCAAATGTCCCGATTCATCTAATATTTCTGGTAAACGTTCATTACTTACCCAGACCACATCAGGGATAACATTATCACCATCCGTGAAGATAATGCCTGGAGTTGTTGCTGCTTTACCTAAACCCGTCTCTACCGACCAATTATTTAATGTTCTGCAAACATTGTCAGCAACATTTTGATGTTTCCAGTGGGGTGCTCTTGTCACGACTAATTCTCCTTCGACGATCTCATAACGGTTGCCATTATCAGGTAAAAATTCTAGATCGGCGCTTGTCCAACGGACTTTTTCTGTAGTAGACATAGCTTTAACTCCGCTCAGTTCTGTTTTGATTATAGTATAAATACAGCAATAATTAGAAGTGAAAATCAAGAAGCTATTACCCCCTTTAATTCAAACTCAGTTGCTCCTGACAGCGTTCGATATAGAGAGTAGCAACAGTATCTCCCGGATTTTGTGCAACAACTTGCTGAAAATATCCCAAAGCTGCTACTAATTTACCTATTCGCCATGCTTGAATTGCTTTCTCAAATAGTGGCTGAGTGAGCAGCTTCCCGTGAGCTGTGACATCTATGTTTGTCCAGACTTCGTAAATATGAATAACCTGTTGTTTCCCGCGAGGCATTGTTTTATCAATCCATCGATAGTGG
>NZ_JAQMUA010000115.1:0-34427 GCF_028330895.1 Kamptonema animale CS-326
TTACCAATTACCAATTACCAATTACCAATTACCAATTACCAATTACCAAAAATTATGGTTAACTGCGTAGTACGAAATTGGCAAGGCGAAGAAGTAGGGGAAACCACCCTAGAATTGCGCGTAGCCAAAGAAGAAAATGCCTCTCACATCGTCCATAGAGCCTTAAGACGGCAAATGGTTAACGCCCGTCAAGGAACAGCCAGCACCAAAACCAGAGCAGAAGTCAGAGGTGGCGGTCGCAAACCTTGGCGGCAAAAAGGAACAGGTAGAGCCAGAGCCGGTTCCATCCGTTCTCCCCTATGGCGTGGCGGCGGTGTCAGCTTCGGCCCCAAGCCGAGAGACTTCGACATCAAAATGAATAAAAAGGAACGGCGTTTAGCATTGCGGACAGCCCTCCAAAGCCGCGCCGCCGAAGACTTCATCGTGGTAGAAGACTTCAGCGAACAAATAGCTAGACCCAAAACCAAAGAATTAATCACAGCCCTCGCCCGATGGGGAGCCAACCCGGAATCAAGAATATTGTTAATCCTGCCAGAAAAACAGGAAAACATCTATTTATCCGGCCGTAACGTCCCCACCCTCAAAATTATTTTGGCAGGCTCCCTGAACATCTACGACATTCTTGCCGCCGACAAAATTGTTACCACAGCCACAGCCATTGCCAAAATGCAGGAGGTTTACGGTGAGTGAATTTAATCCCCGCGATTTAGCGGACGTTTTACACAAGCCTATTCTCACAGAGAAAGCTACTCGGATGATGGAACTTAACCAGTTCACCTTTGACGTAGCCCCCAAAGCCACAAAACCGATTATCAAAGCCGCAGTCGAGCAGATGTTCAATGTCAAAGTTATCGGCATGAACACTCAAAATCCGCCCCGCAAAAAGCGCAGAGTCGGCAAATTCATGGGATTTAAACCCCGTTACAAACGAGCAGTCGTCACCCTCGCAGACGGCGAACCCTTGAGAAAAATTCTCTTCCCAGAAGTGTAAACATCGGTAATTTGTGAGTTGACGGTTAACAGTTAACAGTTAACAGTTAGCCAATTACCAATTACCCATTACCAATTACAAAATTATGGGCATCCGTTCCTACCGACCCTATACTCCAAGCACCAGACAGCACACCGTCTCTGACTTTGCTGAGATTACACGCTCAGAACCCGAAAAGTCGCTGACGGCAAACAAGCACACCAAACAAGGTCGTAACAATCGCGGTGTCATCACCTGTCGTCACCGAGGCGGCGGTCACAAGCGTCTTTACCGGACTATCGACTTCCGCCGCGACAAACTCAACGTTCCTGGAACCGTCCAAGCCATTGAGTACGACCCCAACCGTAACGCGAGAATTGCCCTCGTTTTCTACAAAGATGGCGAAAAGCGGTACATCCTCCATCCCGTAGGCTTAAAAATTGGGACAGTCATCACCTCTGGCCCCGAATCTCCCATCGAAATTGGTAACGCCTTACCTCTGATTAATATTCCCCTGGGTACCAGCGTTCACAACGTCGAATTAGTACCAGGAAAAGGTGGGCAAATTGTCCGCTGTGCCGGCGCAACCGCTCAGTTGATGGCAAAAGAAGGTGACTACGTTACCCTCAAACTGCCTTCTGGCGAACAGCGCAAAATTCGCGCCAAATGCTACGCCACCATCGGTCAAGTTGGCAACGTCGAAGCCAGAAATATCAGCATTGGTAAAGCAGGCCGCACTCGCTGGAAAGGTCGCAGACCAACAGTCCGAGGCAGCGTCATGAACCCCGTAGACCACCCGCACGGTGGTGGCGAAGGCAGAGCACCCATCGGTCGCTCCGGCCCCGTCACACCTTGGGGCAAACCAGCTTTGGGTGCCAAAACACGACGCAAGAACAAGCGCAGCGACTCCCTAATCGTGCGTCGCCGCCGCAAGGCCTCCAAACGTGGAAAAGGCGGACGGCAAAGTTAATCCTAATAACAGTTAACAGTCAACAGTTAACTGTTAACTGTTAACCAATTACCAACTACCAATTACCATGTCACGATCGCTAAAAAAAGGCCCATTTGTGGCCGATCACCTGCTCACCAAAATAGAAAAACTGAACTCTCTAGGTCAAAGGCAAGTTATTAAAACTTGGTCGAGAGCTTCTACCATTTTACCTCTGATGGTAGGTCACACGATCGCAGTTCATAACGGCCGCCAGCACGTTCCAGTTTATCTAACCGAGCAAATGGTCGGACATAAATTAGGAGAATTTGTCCCGACTCGTACCTTTAGAGGTCACGCTAAAGGCGATAAAAAGGCAAAAAGATAGATTGTTGTTAACTGTTAACTGTTAACTGTTAACTGTTGAAAAGTAGAGAGAAGAGCTAAATGGCTATTGATACAAATTCAGAAGTAAAAGCGATCGCGCGTTACATCCGAATGTCCCCCCACAAAGTGCGGCGAGTCCTCGACCAAATTCGCGGCAAATCTTATAGGGAAGCGCTGGTTTTACTGGAATTCATGCCTTACCGCGCCTGCGAACCAATTCTCAAAGTCCTGCGTTCAGCGGCGGCAAATGCCGAACATAACGCAGGCATGGATCGAGCGCAACTCATTGTCTCTCAAGCTTTCGCCGATCAAGGCCCAGTCTTGAAACGCTTTAGACCCAGAGCTCAAGGTCGCGCTTATCAAATTCGCAAACCCACTTGTCACATCACTGTCGCAGTGGCAACGCAAGCAGAGTAACGAATACCAGGTTAACTGTTAACTTTTAATTGTTAATTGTTAACTGTAAGAGCTAAGAAGCGGTCTTCTTTACTTCTTTAATTAATTCTTTCTTGACTCTTATGGGACAGAAAATTCATCCAGTTGGTTTTAGACTTGGCATCACTCAGGAACACCGTTCGCGGTGGTTTGCTGATGCCAGAAACTATCCAGAGCTTTTACAAGAAGACTCGAAAATTCGTCAGTACGTCCAAAAAAACCTCAGTAACGCAGGTATTTCCTCAGTCAAAATTGACCGGAAAGCTGACCAAATCGATCTTGAGGTACAAACAGCTAGACCCGGCGTAGTAGTCGGTCGTGGCGGGACGGGAATCGAACAATTACGAGTAGGTTTGCAGCAACAATTAGGCAGCAACCGTCAGATTCGGATCAACGTTGTAGAAGTGCAGCGTGTAGATGCTGACGCTACCTTAATTGCTGAATATATCGCCCAGCAATTAGAGCGCCGCGTTTCCTTCCGTCGAGTTGTCCGCCAAGCCATCACCCGCGCTCAAAAAGCTGGGATTGAAGGCATTAAAATCCAAGTCAGCGGTCGCTTAAACGGAGCAGAAATTGCCCGTACAGAGTGGACGCGGGAAGGTCGAGTCCCCCTGCACACATTGCGTGCAGACATTGATTATTCTTACTGCACCGCCAAAACCATCTATGGAATTTTGGGTGTAAAAGTTTGGGTTTTCAAAGGCGAAATCATCCCCGGACAGGAAGACATTCCTGCCCCCAATGCAGGCCCGCCCCGCACTAAAAATAAGGGTCGCCGCCATAAATTTGAAGATCGTTCAAACGAAGGTTAACAGTTAACAGTTAACCGTTAACAGTTAGCAATTAGCAATTTGCTTTACCCACGCCATGTTAAGTCCTAAAAGAACAAAATTCCGCAAGCAGCAACGCGGGCGGATGAATGGAGTTGCCACTCGCGGCAACAATGTTAGCTTTGGCGAATTTGCTCTCCAAGCCCTCGAACCCGCTTGGATAACTTCGCGTCAAATAGAGGCCAGTCGCCGCGCTATGACTCGCTATATTCGCAGAGGCGGCAAAATTTGGATTCGCGTGTTTCCAGATAAACCAGTTACTCAACGAGCCGCTGAAACCCGGATGGGTTCAGGTAAAGGTGCACCTGAGTTTTGGGTAGCAGTAATTAAGCCGGGTCGCGTGCTGTTTGAAATTGGCGGCGTTCCCGAAGTAACTGCTCGCGAAGCGATGCGTTTGGCATCCTTTAAATTGCCCATTAAGACTAAGTTCATCACCCGCGAAGAGGAGCAGTCTTAGAATGTCTTTATCAAAGATTCAAGAATCTAAAGATTTGACTGATGCTGAAATCACAGAGCAGATTTTAGCTATTAAACGCCAACTGATGGAACTGCGAATGTTGCAAGCAACTGGCCGCTTAGAAAAGCCTCACCAGTTTAAGCACGCCAAGCATCGGCTGGCTCAGTTAATGACAGTTGAAGGGGAGCGATCGCGAGCCGCCGCCGCCGAGGCCCTTGCTGCTGCGAAAAGCGCTTCTTAGCAAAAGCTAGTAGTGTGAAAGCCCCTATAAATAACCAGAGTCAGTTGCACAGTAGGAATAGGTTGCTATGGCAGTTAAGGAAAGAGTTGGCTTAGTCGTCAGCGACAAAATGAATAAAACGGTAGTGGTAGCAGTCGAAAACCGCGCTTCCCACACCAAATACGGCAAAACCGTCGTGAACACCAAAAAATATAAAGCTCACGACGAAGAAAATCAGTGCAAACCAGGCGATCGCGTCCGCATTACCGAAACGCGCCCCCTGAGCAAAACCAAACACTGGATCGTTGCCGAAATTCTCACCACCAAAAACGGGTGACAAATTGTTAACAGTTAACAGTTAACAGTTAACCGTTAACCATTAGCAATTAGCAATTAGCAGGAATCGAAATCATGATTCAACCTCAAACTTACCTCAACGTAGCTGACAATAGCGGAGCCAGAAAATTAATGTGCATCCGCGTATTAGGTGGAGGCAACCGCCGCTACGCTGGAGTCGGCGATGTCATTATCGCCGTTGTCAAAGATGCCATTCCTAACATGGCAGTTAAGAAATCCGATGTCGTCCGGGCCGTTGTTGTCCGTACTCGCAAAGGTGAGCGCCGGGACAGCGGCATGAGCATCCGTTTCGATGACAATGCTGCTGTGATTATCAACGCTGACGGCAACCCGAAAGGCACTCGTGTTTTCGGCCCTGTCGCCCGCGAATTGCGCGACAAAAACTTTACTAAAATCGTTTCTTTAGCGCCGGAGGTACTTTAATGTACAGCAAACAAGGCAAAAAAAGTGGCACCCAAGTCCGCCACAAAATGCACGTCAAAAAAGGCGACACCGTTCAAGTCATTACTGGCAAAGATAAGGGCAAAGTCGGTGAAATCTTAAAGACATATCCTCAAGCTAGCAAAGTAGTTGTCCAAGGAATTAACGTCAAAACTAAGCACGTTAAACCCCAGCAGGAAGGCGAATCAGGTAAAATTACTACCTTTGAAGGCCCCATCCACAGCTCCAATGTAATGCTCTATTCCACCAAAGAAAAAGTAGCTAGCCGCGTTTGCTTCACCTTCACCGAAGATGGTCGCAAAGTCCGCAAGCTCAAGAAAACTGGTGAAATCATCGACTAACAGCTAATTGGTAATTGGTAATTGGTAATTGGTAATTGCCATTAACAACTAACCACTAACAATTAACAAATAACAATTAGCAATTTCCTGACCACGCCCAGGAACAGCAAAGACACAAAGCAATTATGGCAATACAACTCAAGACCACGTACCAAGAAAAAATTGTCCCGAAACTGATGGATCAGTTTAAATACACTAATATCCATCAAGTCCCCAAAGTGGTGAAAGTCACTATAAACAGAGGATTGGGCGAAGCATCTCAAAACGCTAAAGCTCTCGAATCCTCAATCACTGAAATTGGCATCATCGCAGGTCAAAAACCTGTAGTGACAAGAGCAAAAAAAGCAATCGCAGGCTTCAAAATCCGCAAAGGAGTACCCGTCGGCGTGATGGTCACGCTGCGCTCAGACCGGATGTATGCTTTTCTGGAACGGTTGATCAATCTTACTCTGCCCCGCATTCGCGACTTTCGTGGCGTTAGCGCCAAAAGTTTTGACGGGCGCGGCAACTATAGTTTGGGATTGAGAGAACAGCTAATCTTTCCAGAAATAGAATACGATAGCATCGATCAAATTCGCGGGATGGACATTTCAATCATCACCACAGCCAACACCGACGAAGAAGGTCGCGCATTGCTCAAAGAAATGGGTATGCCATTCAGGTATTAGTAGTAAAGTAAAGAACAACAGATGGCAGCTAACGATACTATTGCAGATATGCTGACGCGCATTCGCAACTCCTGCATGGCGCGACACCAAACTACTGAGATTCCCTCCACAAAAATGACTCGCAGCATTGCTGAAGTCCTTAAAAGTGAAGGCTTTATCGCTGAAATTGAAGAGGCAGGCGAAGGCATCAAGCGGCATTTAGTGCTCTCTTTAAAGTACAAAGGCAAAACTCGCCGCCCGATCATTACCGCCCTCAAGCGAGTCAGCAAACCCGGCTTGCGCGTTTACTCTAATCGCAAAGAATTGCCGCGAGTTTTAGGCGGAATTGGCATAGCCATCATCTCCACCTCCAGCGGCATTATGACCGATAGAGAAGCCAGACGGCAAGGTTTAGGCGGTGAAGTGCTTTGTTATGTATGGTAATTGTTGACAGTTAACTGTTAACTGTTAACGGTTAGTTGTTAGTTGTTTATTGTTGGTTATTAACAGCAATTACCGATTACCAATTACCGATTACCAATTACCAATTACCGATTACCAATTACCAATTACCAACAGACAAAGGACAAAAGACAAAGGACAAAAAATTATGTCTCGAATTGGTAAGCGCCCAATTAGCATACCTAGTAAAGTGACCGTTACCATTGACGGTCAGCACGTTGCAGTTAAAGGGCCAAAAGGTGAACTTTCTCGACTATTGCCGGCAGAAGTCGTCTTAGAACTGGAAGGGGAAACCTTGTTAGTAACACGCCGGGACGAATCCCGTACCGCCCGCCAGTTGCACGGTCTGTGCCGCACTCTCGTATCTAATATGGTAGAGGGAGTCTCAAACGGCTTTCAGCGTCGTCTGGAAATTCAGGGCGTGGGCTATCGGGCTCAAGTTCAAGGTCGCAACCTGATCTTAAACGTGGGTTACAGCAAACCCGTCGAAATGCCGCCCCCAGAAGGCATTCAAGTGGCAGTTGAAGGCAACGTCAACGTGATTGTCAGCGGCATTGATAAAGAATTGGTGGGAAACACCGCCGCCCGCATCCGGGCAGTCCGCCCACCTGAAGTCTACAAGGGCAAAGGCATTCGCTACACCGGCGAAGTAGTCAGACGCAAGGCTGGCAAGACAGCAGGGAAGAAGAAGTAAACATGAAACTTACTCGTAAAGAATCAATAGAGCGCCGTCACCGCCGAGTGCGGCGTAAGGTATCTGGTACTCCCGAACGCCCCCGGTTGGCAGTGTTTCGCTCTCACCAGCATATCTATGCACAGGTAATTGACGACACCAAACAGCACACTTTGGTATCTGCGTCAACCCTCGATCCCGAATTAAAAACTGACCTCAAGAGCGGCGGTAACTGTAACGCTTCCGTCCAAGTCGGTCAATTGATTGCCAAGCGCTGCTCTAGCGCTGGTATCTCCAAAGTTGTCTTTGACCGGGGAGGCAACCTCTATCACGGTCGCGTAAAAGCTCTAGCAGAAGCAGCTCGCGAAGCGGGTTTAGATTTTTAGAGCAGTTATTTGCTAATGGCTAATTGCTAATGGCTAATTGCTAATTAGTAATTACCAGTTAACGGTTAACGGTTAACAGTTAACAGTTAACAGTTAACAATTTCTAAAGGACAAAATAATGGCAGAACAAAAAGAGCAGCGCAACAGCAACACCAACAAGAAAAAAAGTAACAAATCTCGCGACAAAGAACCCGAATGGCAAGAGCGCGTCGTTCAAATTCGCCGCGTTACCAAAGTAGTCAAAGGTGGTAAAAAGCTTAGCTTCCGCGCCATCGTTATCATTGGTAACGAACGGGGTCAAGTTGGAGTAGGTGTTGGCAAAGCCAGTGACGTGATTGGAGCAGTTAAAAAGGGCGTTGCCGATGGCAAAAAGCACCTGATAGAAGTTCCTCTGACTAAGGCTAATTCCATCCCCCATCCTGTCAACGGCGAAGGTGGCGGAGCCAAAGTAATGATGCGACCAGCATCTCCCGGTACTGGGGTAATTGCTGGGGGAGCAGTGCGAACAGTGCTTGAATTAGCAGGCGTTCGCAATATTCTCGCCAAACAACTAGGTTCTGGTAATCCTTTAAACAACGCTAGAGCCGCCGTCAATGCTCTTTCCTCCCTGCGAACCTTTTCTGAGGTTGCCCAAGAGCGAGGCGTTCCTGTTGAACACCTTTATGCTTAGTCAATGGCTAATAGCTAATGGCTAATAGCTAATGGTTAATAGCTAATGGTTAATAGCTAATGGTTAGCGGTTAGTAGGAAAATACAACTAAAAACCAAAGACTAACAATTAGCAATTAGCAATTAGCAATTAGCAGTTAGCAACTAGCAATTACCGATTACCAATTACCTATTACCAAAACTATGAGATTACAAGATGCTCTGCCAAAAGCAGGCTCCCAAAAGCGCCCCCGCCGCTTAGGTCGGGGTATTTCTGCCGGTCAAGGCGCTAGCTCAGGTAAGGGGATGCGCGGTCAAAAATCTCGGTCAGGGAGTGGCACCCGACCAGGTTTTGAGGGCGGTCAAAATCCTCTATACCGCCGCTTACCCAAGTTAAAAAGCTTTCCCCGCGTTAACCGGAAAGAGTACACTACGATTAATGTAAGTAAACTTGCCGAACTGCCACCAAACACAGAAGTAACTTTAGCTTCTTTGATCGAGGCAAAAATCGTCACTACTGATGATGGGCCGCTAAAAATCTTAGGAGATGGGGAATTAAATGTGGCCCTGCAAGTGAAAGCTGCTGGTTTTACAGCCGGGGCCCGCGCCAAAATTGAGGCCGCAGGTGGAAGCTGTGAAGTAGTTTAGGGGTGCGTTCTTGGGTAGGCTACGCCAGCTTTAGGCATTCCGATGCGTTGAGATTGGCAAATCCAAATGCACCAAGTCGCCCCTCGATAAAACTCATTTAAAACTCAAATTCACAACTAAAAACTCGTTTATGGACGTTAGTCGAGATAAAGCGCCAACTGCACAAGAGACATTCTTGCAGATGGCTCAAGCTGCTGGTTTGCGGGGGCGCATCCTGGTGACAATCGGCTTGCTGATTTTAGTGCGCTTGGGTGTCCACCTGCCAGTCCCCGGCATTGACCGCGTTGCTTTTGCCCAAAATGTTCAGAATAGCCCTTTAATTGGCTTTTTGGATCTTTTCTCTGGCGGCGGTTTGTCCGCTTTGGGGATTTTTGCTCTAGGGATTTTGCCCTATATTAATGCTTCCATTATCATTCAATTGCTGACTGCGGCTCTCCCCAGTTTAGAGGAGTTGCAGAAGAATGAAGGGGAAGCAGGACGGCGTAAGATTTCTCAGATTACTCGCTATGTGGCACTGGGTTGGGCGGTGCTTCAAAGTGTAGGGATTGCGATCTGGGTTAGCCCCTTTGCCCAGGAACCATCGTCTTTATTCATTGCTCAAACTGCCTTAGCTTTAACGGCGGGGTCGATGTTTGTAATGTGGGTGTCGGAGTTGGTGACGGAACGGGGGATTGGTAATGGTGCATCGTTGCTGATCTTTATCAACATTGTGGCGGTTTTGCCCCGTTCTTTGGGTCAAACTGTGGAGTTGGCTCAGAGCGGTAACAGCCAAATTGTCGGTCAAGTTATCGTTTTGTTGCTGGTTTTCTTGGTGATGATTGTTGGGATTGTTTTCGTTCAGGAAGGAACGCGCCGCATCCCAATTATTTCAGCTCGCCGCCAAGTTGGTCGCAAGGTTTACCGAGAAAAAAGCAGCTATTTGCCACTGCGCTTGAATCAAGGCGGAGTGATGCCGATTATTTTTGCTTCGGCTGTTTTGATTCTGCCCGCTTCCTTGGGGCAGTTTACAAATAATCCGATTTTGGTGCAGGTGGCTAATGCTTTGAATCCAAACGGGTCTATGCCTTGGCTCTATGCGCTGGTTTATTTGGTTTTGATCTTGTTCTTTAGCTATTTCTACGCTTCGTTGATTGTCAACCCTGTAGATATGTCTCAGAACTTGAAGAAGATGGGTGCGAGTATTCCTGGTATTCGCCCTGGCCAAAAGACTAGCGAGTATGTCGAGCGGGTATTGAATCGCCTGACTTTTTTGGGAGCGATTTTTCTAGGCTTGGTGGCGATCGTGCCTACGGCTGTGGAGAGTGCTACTAATGTTACGACTTTTAGAGGGTTGGGAGCGACTTCGCTGTTGATTCTGGTCGGGGTGGCGATCGATACGGCTAAACAAATTCAAACTTACGTCATATCCCAGCGATATGAAGGAATGGTCAAGCAATAGCAATGCAATTGATTTTCTTGGGGCCTCCAGGGGCCGGAAAGGGAACTCAGGCTCAGCTTTTAGCGGCTTTCTGGAAAATTCCCCATATTTCTACGGGTGAGATTTTACGGGCCTGTGTGGTAGCCAAAACTGATTTGGGTCTGAAGGCGCAAGCCTTTATGGATCGCGGGGAGTTGGTACCGGATCGGGTACTTATGGATATTGTGCGGGAACGCCTGAAGGAAGCAGATGCCAGTAATGGCTGGATTTTGGACGGTTTTCCTCGCACTGTAGCCCAGGCAACTTTTTTAGAGGAATTGTTGCAGGAGTGGGATCGGGGAGGCATACAGACGGTTAATTTGGATGTTCCGGATGAAATCTTGGTGGTTCGCTTGTTAGCAAGGGGTCGTAAAGATGACACTGAGGAGACGATCCGCCGCCGTTTGGAGGTTTACCGCGAACAAACTGCACCTTTGATTGGCTTTTATGGCGATCGCCACCAGTTAATTACTGTTGATGGCGATCGCTCTCTGGAGGCAGTCACCGCAGATATTCAACAATTGCTTGAGCCTGCTTCCCCTTCCCGCTAGGTCTGCTATTGCCTCTTGCTTTGAACCTCTTGGCGCTAACAACTTTTGCTAAGATATGTTAACTAGAAACCTTTTAGCTAGTTGGCTTTGTGTTAGGTCTGCCCGTTGCAGCTTTGAGGTAAGAATGCCAATTGTTGAACGGGTACTCAAGAGAACCCCAGGCTTGGCTCTCTATGAGTGAATTAGTTGTTGAGTTGAGGAAACTACCACTTGTCTAAGCAAGATTTAATTGAAATGGAAGGGACGGTGACAGAATCACTGCCCAATGCGATGTTCCGCGTTGACCTAGATAATGGGTTTAATGTTCTGGCTCACATTTCTGGCAAGATCCGCCGTAATTACATCAAAATCCTTCCAGGCGATCGCGTCAAGGTCGAGTTGACCCCTTACGACTTGACAAAAGGGCGAATTACTTATCGCCTGCGGAAAAAGTAGCCTTAGATAAACTTTCTAAATACTAAATTCCAATTTAGTTAGATAGATTGTTGTAAATTCACCCAAGTTAATGCTATAATGCTACGTTTGTAGTGTTGCCCAGAAAGGCATGAAAGTTCGAGCATCCGTTAAGAAGATTTGTGAAAAGTGTCGCGTCATCCGCCGTCGCGGTCGAGTGATGGTGATATGTACTAACCCGAAACATAAGCAACGCCAGGGTTAGGGGGTTTTTTATCCCAGGCATCGGAGCAATCTGCTGCCTGATTCAACAACATTGTAGCTAATTAGCATTCAGTAGGGAGTAAAAGCGTGGCACGGATTGCCGGGGTAGACCTTCCACGCGATAAGCGCGTAGAGATTGGTCTGACATACATTTATGGAATTGGACTAACCAGATCCCAAGAGATTTTAAGCGCCACAGGCGTAAATCCTGACACTCGTGTTAAGGATTTAAGCGACGCTGACGTGACAGCTCTGCGGGGAGAGGTAGAAACCAACTATCAAGTCGAAGGGGATCTCCGGCGCTTGGAGTCTATGAACATCAAGCGCTTGATGGACATCGGGACTTACCGGGGTAGACGGCATCGCTTGGGCTTGCCCGTGCGGGGTCAGCGTACCCGAACCAATGCCCGGACTCGCCGGGGCGTTCGCCGCACTGTTGCAGGCAAGAAAAAGGCACCTTCCAAGAAGTAACCTTTTTCTCCATCTATTTTCCGTGCAGGCTGGCACAAAGCCAGCAGGCAGTCAACTTCAAATGCCGTTAAAGAGACTCATATGGCGAGACAAACAACCAAAAAAGCTGGAGCCAAAAAGCAAAAAAGGAATGTACCCAACGGCCAAGCCTTTATCCAGTCTACCTTTAACAACACGATTGTTACTATCACCGACCTCAACGGCGAAGTGATTTCTTGGGCTTCAGCGGGTTCGAGCGGCTTTAAAGGAGCCAAGAAGGGTACTCCCTTCGCAGCTCAAACCGCAGCCGAAAGTGCGGCCCGCCGCGCTAACGACCAAGGTATGCGCCAAGTTGAAGTCATGGTTAGCGGGCCGGGAGCAGGTCGCGAAACAGCAATTCGGGCCCTCCAGGGTGCGGGTCTGGAAATCACCCTGATTCGAGATGTTACCCCCATTCCTCACAATGGCTGCCGCCCTCCCAAACGGCGACGAGTCTAATTAATTAAAAATGTAAAATTAAAAATTAAAAATCAACGCAATTAAATTTGGCATTTTTAATTTTTAATTTTTAATTCACTGTGGGGTTCAATGGAAAAGGGAGGTCACTCCGTGGCGCAATTTCAGATTGAGTGTATAGAGTCCAACACTGATAAAGACCGTAGTCAGTACGGAAAATTTATCCTTGAACCGCTAGACCGGGGTCAAGGAACGACTGTTGGAAATGCGCTTAGGCGCGTGATGCTGTCGAACCTAGAAGGAACGGCTGTAACTTCAGTCCGCATTGCCGGAGTCAATCACGAGTTTGCCACAATTGAGGGGGTACGAGAGGATGTTCTAGAGATCCTGCTCAACATGAAGGAGGTTGTCCTTAAAAGCCATTCTTCCCAACCGCAAATTGGCAGACTGCGAGTAGAAGGGCCTGCAACAGTCACCGCAGACCGCTTCGATGTACCCTCTGAGGTTGACGTGATCGATCGCAGCCAGTACATTGCCACTCTCTCCCCAGGATCGACGCTGGAAATGGAATTCCGCATAGAAAGAGGGGTAGGGTATCGGGCAGTAGATCGGAGCCGTGACGATGGGGGAGCTCTAGATTTTCTCGCCATTGATGCGATTTTTATGCCGGTTCGCAAAGTCAACTACAGCGTTGAGGATGCCCGCGTAGGCGGCTCTACAGAGAAAGACCGGCTGATCATGGAAATCTGGACTAATGGCAGTTTGACACCTCAAGAGGCTCTCAGTCAAGCTGCTAGCATCTTGGTCGATCTGTTCTCTCCCCTGAAAGACATCACTTTAGAGTCGCTCAGAAGTGATGTGGGTTCAGATGCAGATCCCACCAGTCAGATTCCTATTGAAGAGTTACAGTTGTCAGTCCGAGCTTACAACTGTCTAAAGCGGGCGCAAATCAATTCAGTCGCAGATTTGTTGGACTATACCCAAGAAGACTTGTTAGAAATCAAGAACTTCGGTCAGAAGTCCGCAGAAGAAGTGATAGAAGCTTTGCAGAAACGCTTGGGTATTACCTTGCCCCAGGAAAAGGCTAAAACTTAAAGCAGAGTTAACGGTTAACGGTTAACAGTTAACGGTTAACTGTTAACCAATTACCAATTACCAATTACCAATTGATATGCGTCACCGTTGTCGTGTTCCCCAACTTAGTAAACCTGCTGACCAGCGCAAGGCACTGCTGCGATCGCTGACAACAGAATTAATCCGTCATGGTAAAATCACCACCACCCTCACCCGCGCCAAAGCTGTGCGGCCAGAAGTGGATCGGATGATTACCCTGGCAAAAGATGGCTCTCTGGCAGCTCGTCGGCGGGCAATGGGCTATATCTATGACAAACAGCTAGTACACGCACTGTTTGAACAAGCTCAAGAACGCTATGGCAATCGTAACGGTGGATATACCCGCGTCCTGCGGACTGTCCCCCGAACTGGAGATCATGCAGAAATGGCCATTATTGAACTGGTCTAATGCGGTGAAAATAATTAAAAGTTAAAGAAACAAAATTAAAAATGACTAGATTGAATTTTTAATTTTTAATTATTAATTTTTAATTATTATGCAGCGTATTGCTTTGGTCATCCAATATATCGGCACAGACTTGCACGGTTGGCAGCGGCAGCCGCATCAGCGTACAGTACAAGAAGAGATCGAAACAACTATCTCAACGGTGCTGCAACGTCCGGTAACGCTGCACGGAGCCGGAAGAACCGACTCTGGAGTTCACGCCGCTGCTCAAGTAGCGCATTTTGATGCCGAAGGCCCAGTTCCAGCTCACCGCTGGAAGGATATTCTCAACTCGCGACTGCCTAAAGATATTTTAATTCGAGCCTCCGCTAAGGTGGAACCCACCTGGCACGCTCGGTTTTCAGCCACTTGGCGGCGCTATCGCTACACCCTTTATACAGACCCAGTACCTAACTTGTTTGTCCGTCCCTTTGCTTGGCACTATTATCATGCACCTCTGGATGAATCTTTAATCCAGGCGGCTTTGACTCCCTTAATTGGGCGCTTTCACCTGGCAGCTTTTCACCGCGCCGGGTCGTCACGCCCTCATTCCTGGGTAGACGTGCAAGTAGCAGAATGTCAGCGATTTGGGCCGTTCATTCACATCGAGGTTCAGGCAAGTGGGTTTCTGTACGGGATGATGCGGCTGCTAGTGGGGCTGCTGGTGCAGGTGGGTAGAGGAGAGCGATCGCTTGAGAATTTTAAAGACATCTGGGTTCAAGAACGCCGAGAAATGGTAAAATATTCTGCCCCAGCTCATGGTTTATGCCTGCTGCGGGTTGGCTATCCAGAATTACCATTTCCCCCTCACATCTGGTACGACACCCAACCTAAATTTGTCTTTGGTTAATTGTTAACTATTAACTGTTAACTGATAACTGTTAGTTGTTTCCCCAATTAGCAATTAGCAATTAGCAATTAGCAATTAGCAATTAACAACTAACAACTAACAACTAACAACTAACAATTACCAATGAACACAACTTATGTCCCTCCTGTAAATACCCTAGAACATAACTGGTATGTCGTGGATGCGACAGATCAGCGTCTAGGTCGTCTTGCTAGTGAAATTGCCACGCGCCTCCGGGGAAAAAATAAGCCTACTTTTACTCCCCACATGGATACGGGTGATTTCATCATTGTGATCAATGCCGAAAAGGTAGCTGTTACTGGCAAAAAACGCAGCCAGAAAATCTACCGCCGCCATTCTGGTAGACCAGGTGGTATGAAAACGGAAACCTTTGCTAAATTGCAAGTCCGTTTACCCCAAAGAATTGTTGAAGAAGCTGTGCGTGGGATGCTACCCCATAATTCTCTGGGAAGACAGCTATTTACTAAGCTGAAAGTATATGCGGGCCCTGACCATCCCCACGCCGCTCAAAAACCAGAACAGTTAATTATTAATACGATTCCGGGAGGAAATGATTAATGCAAGTTGTAGATACGTCCGGTCGCGCTATGTACTGGGGTACAGGCCGCCGCAAATCTTCCATCGCACGGGTACGTTTAGTACCTGGTACTGGCGAATTAACCATCAACGGTAAAAAGGGCGATCTTTATCTGCAATTTAATGCAGGTTATTTGGCTCTAGCTAAGGCTCCTCTGGAAACTTTGGGCCTAGAAAATGAGTACGATATTCTAGTCAAGGCTGAGGGCGGTGGGTTAACTGGCCAGGCTGACTCTATCCGCTTAGGCGTTGCTAGAGCTTTGTGTCAATTAGACCCAGAAAATCGCAAGCCTCTGAAAAGTGAGGGTTACTTGACTCGCGATCCTCGCGCTAAAGAACGGAAGAAGTACGGTTTGCGGAAAGCTCGTAAGGCTCCTCAATACTCGAAACGGTAAGAGGAAGAGGGGCTAGGGGCTAGGGGCTAGGGAAGAGGGAAGAGGGAAGAAGAAAATCTCCCCTGCTGCCCCGCCCCCGCGATCGATTAAAAATTAAAAATTAAAAATTTAATTTCACAATTTTTAATTTTGCATTTTTTTTTAATTTTGCATTTTTAATTTTTAATTAATTAAGTTGCTCCCCCGCTCCCCTGCTCCATAGGTCAGCTAAAATAGTAGTAGATTTGCAAGACTAGAGAGTAAAAAAATGGCAAAGGATGGTATTCATCCCAAGTGGTATCCCGAAGCAAAGGTTTACTGCAACGGGGAAATGGTGATGACGGTTGGCTCGACTAAGCCAGAACTGAATGTTGATGTCTGGTCTGGCAATCATCCCTATTACACTGGGACTCAGAAGATTATTGACACCGAAGGACGAGTTGAAAGGTTCTTACGGAAGTACGGGATGATGGATGGTGGTCAAATGCCCCCGCCAGTCGATCCTCAAGCGAGTGGGCCGGTTGTAGAAGCTCCCAAAACAGATGCGACTCCTGCTAAGGGTGGTAAGGGCGGCAAAAAGAAGAAGTAGCTATTGTCATTTGTCCGCAGTCTGTTGAGGGTGGTTTTTTCTACCAACAACTTACGTCTGTGGGATTGGGAAGGGCAGATTTTGGATTTTAGATTGACGGGTTGGTGGGCGAATTAAGAAGTCTGCGTGGGCGAAGCTAATGGTAGGTATCGCGACTATTTAATCTAAATCCAAAATCTCAAATTCTTAATCAAAATCGGCGCAAAATAACACGGGTTTTTTAGCCTGTGTTGAAAAATAACACAGGCTTTTTAGTCTGTGGTGTTAATGAAGCAGGCTTAAAGGCCTGTGCTGCCAACTAACAAAGGACAAAGGACAAGTACAATGGCTGAATCTTATTTGCTGGATAAATTGAAGTCCGTTGAGCAAACTTTTAATGAGTTGACTCGGCGGATGGCAGATCCCGATGTCGCGAAAGATCCGAATGAGTTTCAACGGGTGGCTAAGGCTCGATCTTCTTTGGAGGAAGTGGTTAATACTTTTGAGCTTTGGAAGGAAACTCAGGAGAATTTAGCTGGTGCTAAACAGATTTTAAAGGAATCGGCGAGCGATCCTGAGATGCAGGAGATGGCATCTTTGGAGGTGGGTGAACTTGAGGATAAGTCGGATTATCTAGAAAGTCGCTTGAAGGTTTTGTTGCTGCCGCGAGATCCGAATGATGATAAGAATATCATGCTAGAAATTCGGGCGGGTACTGGCGGTGATGAGGCGAGTATTTGGGCTGCTGATTTGGTGCGGATGTACTCTCGCTACGCTCAGAGTCAAAATTGGCAAGTGAAAATGCTGAGTGAGTCGGTGGGAGAGAGTCGGGGTTTTAAAGAGGCGATTCTGGAAATTCAAGGTGACAGTGTTTATAGTAAGTTGAAGTTTGAGGCAGGAGTGCATCGGGTGCAGCGGGTGCCGGTGACGGAGGCGGGTGGCCGGGTGCATACTTCGACGGCGACGGTGGCGGTGATGCCGGAGGTGGATGATGTGGAGATTCATATCGATCCGAAGGATATTGAGATGAGTACGGCTCGTTCTGGTGGAGCTGGCGGTCAAAATGTGAATAAAGTGGAGACTGCTGCTGATTTGTTCCACAAGCCGACGGGGATTCGGATTTTTTGTACTGAGGAGCGGAGTCAGTTACAGAATAAGGAGCGGGCGATGCAGATTCTGCGGGCTAAGCTTTATGAGATGAAGTTGCGAGAGCAGCAGGATGAGGTGACTTCGATGCGGCGATCGCAGGTTGGTACTGGTTCGCGATCGGAGAAGATTCGGACTTATAACTATAAGGATAATCGGGCTACGGATCACCGTTTGGGTGAGAATTTCTCTCTAACTACGATCTTAGAGGGAGATATTGATGATGTGATTCAGGCTTGTATTTCTCTGGATCAGCAGGAACGTTTGGCGGAATTAGCTGCTTCGACTTCTAATTAATGCTCTAATTAATCGATTGATGGGGAACTAGGCATAAGCTAGGCTGAGTTGGAGATCAAATCCGGTAGCATCGGAATTAATATTACCCACAGTCAGGACACGGCAGTGCCCAAGGCGTGTCAACAACCGCTGAAACCCGCCAGGGACTTAAGTCCTTGTCTAATAGTTAAAGTCCTCTGAAGAGGACTAATTAAGTTTCAAAATCTTTTTAGTCCTCTTCAGAGGACTTGATCTTTGAGACAGGGACTTAAGTCCCTGGCGGATTATAGGATAGAGTAACGCAACAGCGGTAAAAACTTTATCTATTGTTTATGAGCATTGCAAAACAGATTATTGTGCCTTTGGATGTTCCTAGTCAGGAAGAGGCGATCGCACTCCTCGATAAGTTGCCAGATGTATCTTTCTGGAAAGTGGGTTTAGAGTTATTTGTCAGTTCCGGCCCGGCTATTTTGACGATTTTAAAGGAACGGGAAAAACGGATTTTTCTGGATTTGAAATTTCATGATATCCCGAATACTGTGGCGGGTGCTTGTCGGGCCGCTGCTAGGTATGGGGTGGATTTAATTACGATTCATGCTACTGCTGGCAAAGATGCACTCAAAGCTGCACAGGAAGCGGTAGAGCAAGGTGCGATCGCAGCGGGACAACCTACGCCGAATTTAATTGCGATTACGCTGTTAACGAGTTTAAATTCGCGGTAATTGGCTTTTGAGCTGAAAATACCTTTAGAGTTGCCTGAGTATGCTTTGCACATGGCATTATTAGCTCAAGAAATGGGTTTGTCGGGAGCGGTTTGCTCTCCTATGGAAGTAGCACAATTAAGGAATTCTTGCGGTGATGATTTTCTGTTAGTTTGTCCAGGGGTGCGTCCGAAATGGGCCCCAGGGGGCGATCAGAAGCGATCGCTTTCTCCTACGGCGGCTTTAAAAGCTGGTGCTAATTACTTAGTAATTGGTCGCCCGATTACGGCTGCGGACGATCCAGTGGCAGCTTTTGCGCGAATTTGTGAAGAGATTGCAGACTAGATAGCTTAACAGATTTATATTCAACAAAAAATCTAAACTGTAGGCTAAGCATTATCTATTTTCTAACTTAGGGACGCTTTACATAACGCCGCGATCTCGGTGGTATCTTTACCGCCGGGAAAGTGGCGTTACAAGGCGGATTTACTTATATTAAGTTGGGCGATCGAAATCCCAAGAGCCTGTCACTGCCATTAACAAAAATTATCTTAACAGATTATCGCAGATTGCCTATTTATGCCTAAATAATATCTTAAGATTGATAAAAAATCTTATAAAATATGGAAAAATCTTACATTTGCTCTAAAAGCCTCCGACAACTTTCGGTATTAGTGACATTAATATGGATAGGTGCGATCGCAACAAGTTGCAGTCATCGCCAGATTACTCGTGCAAAAACCTCATTAGATTCCCAAACAACCCAGATAACTACTAAGCAACAACGTTTTGATGATGTCACCTTAAGTGTTGTAACTCTTGATAAGCCGATTGGAGTAGCTGTGGAACAGCGAGTGCGGGAGTTTGAATCCCGCACGGGAGCAAAAATTAAGATGACTACAGTACCATTTGGAGAAGTTTATAACACAATGTGGGAGGATTTCACGAGCGGAGAAAATAAATATGATGTCATAGTTTTTGTGCCTCAATGGATGGCAGATTTTGCAGGTGGGGGATATTTTGAGGATTTAACTGAACGAGTTGCCAAGGATGCAGAGATTGAATGGGATGACGTAGCTCCTTTCTTTAGAAATTTTGGTGGTACTTACCAAGAACGGATCTACGCAGTTCCTATTGATGGAGATTTTCACATGGTTTATTACCGCTCAGACTTGTTAGAAAAAGCTGGATTACAGCCACCTAATACCTGGGATGAATATCTCGCGATCGCCCGACAGTTTCACGGACAAGACCTGAATAATGATAGTCAAAAAGACTATGGTTCTTGCATTCCCCAGCGAGCTAATCATGTTGGTTACTGGATGTTTTGGTCAATAGCCAGTGCTTTTCTCCAAAGTCAGGGTACGAAGCAAGGCTCATTCTTTGACCCGCCGACAATGCGTCCTCTAGTTAACAATCAAGCCTTTGCCAAAGCCCTTGATATTTACAAAGAAATAGCAGCATATCAGCCTCCGAATCAACTAAATTTAGAGCTCACAGATATGAGAGATTTATTTATGGCGGGGCGTTGTGCATTGACTATAGATTGGGGAGATACTGGTACGCTAGCGATCGAACCTAATTCTCAAGTAGCGAATAAAGTTGGCGCTGTGATTCTACCAGGTACAACCGAAGTCCTCGATCGGGTCAAGGGAAAGTTAGTAACCTGTGATAAATTTATCTGTCCTTATGCTATTAATGGTGTTAATCATGCTCCTTATGCTGCTTTAGGAGGTTGGGCGGGTGCTATTAATAAATCGGCGAAACTAAGAGTCAAAGCAGCAGGTTATGCTTTGATTTCTTACATCAGCAAACCCCAACAATCAAATATTGATGTCACCATTGGTTCTACAGGCTTTAATCCCTATAGAATTTCTCAATTTACAAACAGAGAAACATGGGTAAAAGCAGGGATGAGTGCTGAAGCTGCTACTAAATATCTGGGGGGAATTGGTGTAAGTCTTAGCAGTCCCAATATCGTCATGGATTTAAGAATTCCTCAAAATAATCGCTATCAGCGAGAAGTTCTTGATACAGCACTTTCGGACTTTCTTAGAAACCGAATTACTAGAGAAGAAGCCATGCAGCAAATTGAAACAGGTTGGGAACAGCTAAATAGCAAAATCGGTAAAGATACCCAAAAAGCTGCTTATTTCGCCAGTCTGGGGTTAGGTAAAAAGAAGGAGAAATAATGCGTGCTTGGAATTTAAGTACAAAAGTTGTAGTAGCTTATTCTCTGTTAATTGCTTTAACTGCTGGAGCTTTGACAGTCGGACTTTACTGGCAATTACGAACCTCTCAAGTTAAGGCAATTCGCGATCGGCTACAAGAATTAGTGAGTTTAGCTATTCCCCAAATTGACAGCGATTATCACGCATTGATTGTCACACCACTGGATGCTGACAAAGCCTACTATACCATCAATCAGAAACGACTGCAAAACATTCAATCAACCAGCGAAGCGATTGAGCGTATTTACACCCTACGCCAGCAACAGAATGGGCAATTTACTTTTGTTTTAGATTATTCTCCTTCCCAACAGAACTCTGCATTTATTGGTGAAGTATTTCAGCCGCTACCGCCGATGCTCAAAGCTGGTTTAACTGCTATAGTTAAACCTATAGTTGAGCCGAATATTATTAAAAATGCCGTCGGTAAGCCAATTCTCTATGGTTATGCACCCATTAAAGATTTATTTGGTCGTGCTGATGGTGTTTTAGTAATTGAATTAAATGCAAGTTCTGTAGTCCAAAGTGAAGTTCAGGCTGGAGTAATTGCCTTAATCACTTTTGGGATAATTCTCCTATTTACATTAGTTGTAGTTTGGTGGTTAGCTCGCTCCTTAGTCGTGCATCCCGTTATTCAATTAAATATAGCTGCCAAGGAAATTGCTAATGGTAAATGGGAGCAAACTCTCAGGAGCGATCGTGCCGATGAATTAGGGGAATTAGCGAAGTCTTTTAACTATATGGCAAGCCAACTTCAGACATCTTTTCGACAGTTAGAAGAATATTCCCAAACTTTAGAAGAAAAGGTGGCTCAGCGCACAAATGAACTAGAACAAGCCAAACAAATAGCTGATAGAGCTAACCGTGCTAAAAGCGATTTTTTGGCAGCCATGAGTCACGAATTACGGACTCCCTTAAATGGCATTTTAGGATATGCACAGATTTTACAGCGCGATGAACCATTGACAGAAAATGGACGCAGAGGGGTTGGCATTATTTATGATTGTGGTTCTCACCTGTTAACGCTGATTAATGATGTTCTCGATCTGGCTAAAATTGAAGCTGGAAAAATGGAGCTTCATCCCATAGATTTCTACTTTCCCTCATTCTTGGAAGGAGTAGTTGATATTTGCCAAATCCGTGCTAAACAAAAGGCGATTTCCTTTAATTATCAACCCGATCCGCAATTACCAAAAGGGATTAAATCCGATGAAAAAAGGCTGCGTCAAGTATTACTAAACTTACTGAGCAATGCAATTAAGTTTACAGATAGCGGTCATGTCAACTTCCACGTTAAATTAATAGAAAGTAAGCCTTTACTAAGTGAGGATACTCCAAACCAATGTTTATTACCTATTCATAAAATTCGGTTTGAAGTTGAAGATACAGGTATAGGGATGACACCAGAAGAACAGGAGAAAATATTTCTACCATTTGAGCAAGTGGGAGAGACTTATAAACAAGCTGAAGGCACGGGGTTAGGATTAGCAATTAGTTTGAGAATTATTTCACTACTAGACAGCAAAATTGAGGTAAGTAGTAAGTCTGGAAAGGGTAGCACTTTCTGGTTTGAGGCGGAATTTTATGAAGCTAAGAATTGGGCAGATTCCTCAATAACTTCCCAAAAAGGTACTATTGTCGGCTATCAAGGAAAGAGGCGTAAACTTCTGGTTGTTGACGATCGGTGGGAAAACCGATCTGTTATGATTAACTTACTGCAACCAATTGGGTTTGAGATCGTAGAGGCAAATGATGGTCAAGAAGGTCTAAAAATAGCCCTGGCTTATCTCCCAGACTTGATCGTTACAGACTTAGTTATGCCACTCATGGATGGCTTTGAATTAATGAGGTATTTGCGTCAGAACCCTCAACTTAAAGATGTGGTAATTCTTGCTTCATCTGCTAGTATATTTGAAAGCGATCGATACAAGAGCTACAATGCTGGAGCTAATGCTTTTTTGCCCAAGCCGATACAAGCTGAACAACTTCTCGAATTGCTTCATAAATATTTAAAAGTTGATTGGATTTATGAGGAACGGAATAAAAAATTAGATATTGCTAATCTAGAAAAGATTACCGTTTTTCAATCCGATCGAATTACGGATAAACAGCAGAAAATTGTCCCGCCAGCGACTGAGATTTTAGAATCCCTATACCAATTAGCTAAAAAAGGTGATGTCTATAAAATTCTTGAGGAAGCACCAAAACTCAATGAACTCAATTCGTCCTTGATTCCGTTTACTGAGAGATTAGTTGAATTGGCATCTACGTTTCAGCTTAAGCCCGTTCAGGAATTTATCAAACAGTATCTGAGCGAAGATTAAGTCACTCTAATCCTTTTATACAAATGATTTCTTATGTTTTCATCAATTGTTAATTCTGGTTTTATTTTAATTGTAGACGACAATCCTACTAATCTTTCAGTATTAGCCTATGCCCTAAAAGGAGCAGGATTTTCGATTCGTATTGCCACAGATGGTCAGAGTGCTATCGAGCAAATTCAAGACGAGTTACCCGAACTGATTCTGCTAGATGTTCAAATGCCAGGGATTGATGGATTTGAGACTTGCAAGCGCCTGAAAGCAAACCCTACAACGCAAGATATCCCGATTATTTTTATGACTGCATTAGCAGATGTCGAAAGCAAAGTGAAAGGACTTTCTTTAGGTGCAGTTGATTATATCACTAAGCCCTTTGAGCAAGAGGAAGTTTTAGTACGAGTCCGCATCCATTTACAATTGCGACATCTAACTAAAACACTCCAACAATGGAATGAAAATTTAGAGCAACAAGTTGTAGAACGAACAAGCGCTTTACAAAAAGCACAAGTACAATTAGTGCAACAGGAAAAGTTAGCTACACTAGGGCAATTAGTTGCAGGAGTTGCCCATGAAATTAATAATCCTATGTCCTGTATTGTGAGCAATATTACCCCCGCATCTCGGTATCTTACCGATATCAAAACCGCGATCGCATTATATCAAAAATACTATCCGCAACCTGTACCAGAAATTTCTCAAGTTTTGGAAGAGTTAGACATTGACTTTTGCCTAGATGACTTATCAAAAATACTAAATTCAATGAAATTAAGCGCCGATAGAATCCAGAATATTTTAGTTTCCCTGAGAAGATTTTCTCGTTCTGACTCAACAAAGAAAATGTTGGTTAATTTACACGATGGGATTGATAGCAGCCTCATAATTTTACAGCATCGTCTGAAAGGTATGAGTAATCGTCCGGGGATTGATGTAATTAAAGAATATGGTGAGTTACCTGCAATCGAATGTTATCCAGGACCTTTAAATCAAGTGTTTATGAATATTTTAGCAAATGCGATTGATGCGCTTGAAGATCGAGCGGAACCTGCGATTAGAATTAAGACTGAATTACTCGATCAAAAATGGGTAAAAGTTCAGATTTTAGATAATGGTTCAGGTATTGCGGAAGACCTACAGCTCAAGTTATTTGAACCTCTATTTACAACAAAACCAGTGGGTAAAGGTACAGGTCTAGGTTTGTCTATTTCTCGTCAAATTGTAGAAGAGAAACATGGTGGAAAAATCGAGTTAAGCTCTGAAGTTGGTAAGGGAACTTGCCTTTCGATCCTAATTCCGATATAGCCATTTTATTATAACTTGCGATCGCAGCAATACCGCCCTCATTTGCGGTGACTAACCCTCCAAACAGTGGCATTACAAGTCCTCTCTAAAAATCAAGATTCAGGATTTACAGCGGAAAACAAGGACGAGTAATCAACATCGGAAAGACCAGCGTTACAGCTAGCTTCAATAATCTCAGTCACTCCTTTAACAGCAGATATATTTAACCCTAAAGCAGATGCTTCTTGTTCAAATAACTTCATATCCTTTAGCAGATGTTTTGTAGAAAAATTAGCCCCACCGAAATCGCGCTGCAACATTTTATCAAGTTTTTTATCGTAAGTAGAAGCATATAAAGCACTATTTCTGACAATTTTCATAAATATTTCGGTATCTACATTACTTTTCATTGCTAGGCCAAGACTGGCAGAAAATGCTGCTGTTAGACTACCAATTAACTGATTCATCGCTAACTTAGTGGCGGCGGCTTGTCCCACTGCTCCAACTAGGATAGGATCGGGACTAAATACTTTAAGTAAACTCAGCCACTTCTGAAATTGTTCTTCAGTTGCTCCTACCATTACAATCAATGTACCAGACTGTACTTGAGGAATGCTACCAAGTACGGGAGCTTCAAAGTAATCTCCGCCAGCATCAACAATTTTACTCTGGATTTCTTTACTCTCGGCAGGTGCGATAGTTGCCATCTGCACAAATGTTTTACCTTGTAACATCTTCACATTACTTTCGGCCAAGATAACTTGATTTATCGCCTTAGCATCAGTGAGCATGAGGATGATGATATCAGAATTTTTGCAGACATCTGAAGGAGAGTCACAAATTACAGCTTTTGTTTCTGATAACGGTGCTAATTTTGCCTTAGTTCGATTAAATACACTAACATCTAATCCTGCATCGATAGCTCTCATTACCATAGAAAGCCCCATTGAGCCAGTGCCAATAATTCCTACTTTCACTTTGAATTCCCTCCGATATTAAAATTTTATAAATATTATAGCAGTAGAAGGTAAGTTGATCTATTACACTCAAAAAATTATAATTAGGGCTAGTACCTCGTTCGAGCAGATATACAAGACAATAAAACAGCTTAAAAATAGCCTCTTGAAAGTACATCTTCTTCGTCTAGTTCATCTTTTCCAATCATTTTTTCAATTTCATTTAAAAACCTCATAAAAACTTCTGGTGAGAAGGGGTGATCGTCAAGATGCTTTACAAAAATATCTCGATTTTTCTTTCTTCCCTGTGCTGTACTAAAAGCACTTCTGAGATTAGAGGATAACCGTTTTGCTTTTCTAAGGATTAAGATTTCATCAATGGCTGTGAGGGATGAGCTAATCGGTGACATATCAAGCCATTCACATAGTAAAAAATATTTAGCTCCTGGCACACTTAATTTTACATCAAGAGCCGTCGCAGCACTCTCTTGAAACATTGTTTTATCAAGATTTGTTTTACACTCAGCCGCAATATAAGCAATATTTGCCTCGCGGGAGATACTATCATTAAATTCTCGATTGTGAGAAGCTTTTAAGAATATCTTTCTACTAATTGCAAAATCTTGATCCTTGGAGCGAATATTCATCCCACCGCCTACTGGACTTGCTTTTAAACTTGACTCAAACCGTAGTGATGAAAAACACTGTGTAGGGCCAAAGGATAGTTCTTTGCCTTTTAATGAATCTGCAAATACGGTTGTAACTAAAATAGGTAAAAATTCCTCGATAATCGAATTGTCCAATTTTAATTGTCCCTTTTGACGGTACAAAAAATCGCTATTACTTTCAAAAATTAGTTCGATATCAATGTATCGCTTATAAGATGTTAGGTGAGATAACATTTCGGGTAAAATTTTTATATTGCCACTTATACTTTTAATGGTTACTAACCATTTTTTATAGTGTTCTATTGCGTGTTCAACACGCGATTTCTCTGTAGTAGGCAGTTTATCGTTATTGAGCAAGGCTGCTAGTTTTTCCCCATGTGGTTTAGGTAAATCAAACATACGTTTCGGTTTTTGGGTTAATTATTGCAATGGGTTTGCGAGAGCGCTGACTATCAAAATAAGGTGAAGGTTTTACTTCTTTAGCCTTATCGATAGCATCCCTAATTTCAGGTTTAATGCGTTCATCTGCTAGAGAATAAGCAGATTCTAATGCTTTTATGGCGACAGTTAGTGCTTGATGTAATACAAAACAATATTCTTGATTTTCTACCTTCATAAAATGAAGTATATCTTCTTTAATAGTTTTTCCATAGCGATTTATAAAGCTTCTTTCTTGACGGATATCTAAATTTATACCTAATACTTTACTAGCGACTTCTGCAACTAACTCTCCGTTAAAAAAAGGAGTGCCTTTAATATTGGATTCTCGACCGACGACAAATATCATCCTACTTTCAGGGCAGCATATTCTTAATAATTCTTGAAAAGTAGATGCAATGTCTACACAATATTGAATTACAGTTAAAAATCTATTACTTCTATGTTTACGATTTGAACCAAATTCGGACTTTGCTACCTCTAAAATTTTCCAGTTTAGTGCTTCAGCAGAAGTCCGATACTGCTGATGATAGTTAAAGACATTGATATAAGGTGGAGATGTAATCACAATATTGACAGTTGAGTTTTCTAAGGGAATACTTCTGGCATCGGCGTTGTAGGTATCTATCGGCTTTTCACTATAGGGTAGTGTCAGCACAAAAGCAGCGATATTTTCTGCAATAGTTAAAACTTTTGAGTATGTAACTATTTTCTTGTCTAAGTCTAGGAATATAACCAATGCTTCATGTAAAATCTTATTGAAAATCTGTTCGCTATTCAATGCTAAGTTTACAATTTTATCTATCAGATAATCGTCGATTACATCTTTTTCAATTATTGGAAAAAGTGGCATTTTCTCAAACACTTCTGTTTTTAGTCGATCGAGAAAACAATTGATATATTTTTCTCGCTGTCTTGGCGAAAGATTGATAAATTTATAAATGTTAGCGAGAATTAAAGCGGCTGGATTGATTTCTGTCCCGTAGGCTTCTACTCCCAATCTTCCAGCTTCATATAAAACTGTTCCACTACCTAAAAACGGATCAAAAATTATGGTGTTTTTATTGGCATACTTATTTATTAAGGTTTCGATTAACTGGGGGGAGAATTGCCCTTTCCAAGGCAAAAAATTACTTCGCTTTTTATCTTCAATGTCTAAAAGTTCTTGGGGAATTTCGTGTTTATTGATGGGCGTTTCAGTGAAAATATTAGATAAAGCCATAATTCGGATTTTTACTTGGTACTTAACTTGCGATCGGATTGAATCCAACTAAAGAAACCCGCTGTCTGGGAAATCTTAGGTTAGTGGCAAGATATCTAGGACGAAACCCGGTTTCTGACATCTGTGGGTTTCGTTCCTGGACAACCTAAACTTTAACTTTAATTGAGCGTTTTAAATTCATCAAATTTCGCCTTCACAGTCTGGATATCTTGCCACATTAACCATTTAGGACTGCCTGGTTCGCGCGAGGGATTGCGTAACAGGTAAGATGGGTGAAAAATTGCCATACATTGTCGGCCTTCCCACTCAATCCATTGACCGCGAATTTTACTAATAGCTTGCTTTTCACCTGTCAAACCCTTGAGCGCTGTTGCACCTGTCAATAAAATAATTTGCGGATTTACTATGCGAATTTGTTCGAGCAAATAGGGTTTGCAAGCGTCTCTTTCTTTGGGTGTGGGAGTGCGGTTATCTGGAGGTCTGCACTTATTGACATTACAGATAAATACATCGCGTTCTGTACTCAAACCAACAGATTCTAAAATTTTATCTAATAGTTGCCCAGATCTGCCAACAAAAGGCAATCCAGTTTCATCTTCATTCTGGCCTGGCGCTTCTCCTATAATCATAATTGGGGCTTGCAAATTACCACGCCCGATGACGGCATTCTGACGGTTTTTGCCTAATTCGCACCTATGGCAGCGGTTGCAATGTTCTGCTATTTGCTCCATAGTTTCATAAGTGCCGGGAGGAATGGGAATTTTGGCATCATTTGGGATTGAGTCTCGCTGTAATGAGGCTCCAAAATTCGGTTCGTCAAAAAGGCTGAGTTGTTTGTCGCTGGGCATAAATTGAGGGAATGAAGAGATTTTTTCAGTCTAGAGTTTATAGTTTATAGTTCCGGGGTGAAATGTGACAGCCTACTCCTGGCTGAAAATCAGTCATCATATCAGGTAGGTGATGCTAAGCAGGCAGCGCTATGTTATTTAATCCGTTGTTTGACGATCGCGCCGATGCAGGCGAAAAACTGGCCGAGGCTATTTTCTCTGAGATAGCTAAATTTAATCAAACTGCACAGGAGGCTGCTAAACCGATTGTTTATGGTTTACCACGAGGCGGGTTGCCGATCGCACTACCGATCGCTCGTCGCCTTCGTTGTCCTTTAGATGTTGTCGTCGCCAAAAAAATCACCCGCCCAGATAATCTAGAATTGGCGATCGGCGCAGTGACAGCGGATGGTCATGTTTTGTGGTCAAAGCAAAAACCGCGCAATTTTCGCTTGCAAAATACTGCACTGGAAAAAGCTCAAGAGAAAGCTCAAGCTCAATTAGTGGATTTCTCCGCCGCACGCCCAACAGTAAGCCCCAAGGGTGCTTTAGCGATTTTAGTTGATGATGGTATTGCTACGGGGATGACAATGATGGCAGCGGCTCAAGCTTTGCGGTTGCAGGAGCCAGCAGCAGTTTGGATTTGCGTACCCTTAGCGCCGCCAGAAGTAATGATATCTTTGCAGCAGGAGGCAGATCGCGCGATCGTCTTGGAAACTCCCGATCCATTTTTTAGCGTCAGCAACTTCTACCGCGAATTTCCCCAAGTGGAAACAGAAATCGCGATCGCCTGTTTGCAACAACAAACTGAGTGGTTGTCGGAAGCCTGAATTATTCTTAATTACTAATCTTTTTTCCTTCCTATGAGCACTTGGCAATTTTGGTGGCAAACGGTGATTTTATCTACTCAGCATAATCCGCCTCGGTTTGTTGAGCTGGTGATGTTAATCTTGGCGATGATCTTACTCTTGTTTTGGAGTCTGACATCAGAATGGCCTTATTTAGTGCTATCTCTAAGCTATGTCATTGGTTCGTCTATTTCAATCTTAGTGCGGGAAGCTCTCAACCCTTCCTCATCTATCCAGCCAACTCAGGTGACAGCAGTATTATTATTAATGATTAGCTTCTACAGTTTTGCTAAGCTGCTCCGGTAAAGAGCTTTCACTTTTAGGGGTTTTGAGTTTTGAGCTTTGAACCTGGAGAGTTTTAAGTTTTGACTAGGCATCAAAAATTTTGGCTGTTCTCCCATAGATATTCAGATCAAAGATAAAAACGGCTCCAAGTTTTAAGTTTTGACTAGGCATTGAAAATTTTGGCTTTTCTCCTGCTATTAATGGGACTGATGCAAAATTAGGCGATTACCAGCAGGGTCATAGGCGTAGATTTCGCGACCGTGAGAAGCTGTTAAAATCTCTCCAGAGGGCCCGTAGCCCAAGGCTGTAAGATGCGCGATCGCAGATTCTAAGTCGCTCACCTCCAAACACAGACTAATGCTTGTCCGCAGTTGATTAGCAAACTCTAATGAGCTAGAATCTTTAGGCTTGAATATACCGAGCCTCAATCCGTGCAAGTCAAATTCCGCATAGACATTCTGAATGTAAAATCTGGGTTCTTGACCCAACAATTTAGTATAAAACTGTACTAGAGCTTCGCTATTCAAATCTGCTAAAGTCACTAAAGCGGAAGTATAATCAAAAACCATATAAGTAGGCGGACATCAATAAACGCTATAACTTGTAGGATGGGCGATCGTGGAAAAAAGCCTATAACTCATAGCTACATCCCATTAAAAATTAAAAGCTAAAAAGGAAATTAATTACATTTTTAATTTTTAATTTTACATTTTTAATTATTGAGAGAGGCGATCGCCCACCTTACGTTTAATTATGTCAGACTACTTATCAATCTTAAATCAGTTATAAAAAACATCATCTCTGCTGTGACTCTTCCCCTGTGTCTCCTCTGCGGTTCGCTCAAAAAAATATATTTCCCAAATTATCAAATATTCCTATAACATTTTAAATTGACTTAGTTGAATCTAAAATCTAAAATCCAAAAGATATGGCTAGAATTTTTTTATCAGCAGCTCACGGTGGCTTTGAAAATGGAGCCAGAGATCCCGGAACGATCGCAGGTGGTACAACAGAAGCCAAGGAAATGATCCTGATTCGGGACTTAGTGGTAGCTGAATTGCGATCGCGAGCTGTCGAAATTATAGCAGCACCCGACGAACTCTCTCAAGAACAAACTATTGACTGGATCAACGCCCGCTCTCGCAAAGGCGATTTAGCCTTAGAAATCCAAGCTAGCGGTGCTTCTAACCCTTCTGTTCGCGGCGCAACAATTTTTTACATTGCAGCCAATAACGAACGCAAAGCTGATGCTGAAATGCTAATCATGGCCTTACTGCGCCGGGTTCCCCAATTGCCAAATCGTGGGGCGAAACCAGACAGCGCTACTGGTTTGGGGCGATTGATATTTTGCCGATGGATTCTGATTCCTTCGGTACTACTTGAAATTGGCTATCTCACTAACCCCGACGATCGCGCTTTGATTCAAACTCGCCGCCGCGACATCGCCTTGGGAATCGCTGATGGTTTGTCAATGTGGATCACAGGCGGTTCCATCCCCACTCCCCCGCCCAATACATATTTTCCGATCAACATTAACATCAACGGTCAAATTTATGGAGAGCAGGGAGTTTTAATTAATGGCAATTCCTACATCCCCATTGATTTAGTAGATAGATTGAAAATTGACTTATCTAAGATTTCCAGAGTTAACCGCGTAAACTATAAAAATATCGTTTATGTCAAAGCAATTGAACTGCGAGACTTTAATATCTCCGTGACTTGGGATAATCCGAACCGCGCTGTAGTTTTGCGGTCTAACTTCAAGATCGATCCGGGTAACATCGACAAAATTATGACCCCTGGAAGTGCAACTGAAGTGCAGTTAATGATGTTTTTAAAGACGAATAACGAAAATGTTTTAAATAATTTTCCCGATATAGCTAAGCTTTATCGAGAGGAAGGGACTATTGAGGGCGTTAACTACGATCTTGCCTTTTCTCAAATGTGCCTCGAAACTAATTTCCTGCGATTTGGCGGAGAAATTCGCCCGACTCAAAATAACTTTGCCGCTTTGGGCTCTGTAGGAGGCTCTACGGAAACTGCATCTTTTCCTAGTGCCAGAATTGGCGTAAGAGCTCACATTCAACATTTAAAAGCTTACGCCAGCACAGAGCCATTAGTGCAGGAGCTTGTCGATCCCCGATTTCGCTTTGTCACACGAGGAATTGCTCCTTTAGTAGATCAGCTTAGCGGACGCTGGGCGGCTGATGTGCAGTACGGCTCTAAAATTTTGACTCTCGTTAAAAGGCTCTACGAAATCGCAGGTTTGATGTAAATTTCGCCAGAGTTAACGGTTAACTGTTAACCGTTAACTGTTTCACCCTAGATAACTCCCGGCCCTTTACCGCGCGCGTCCTCTTCCGTTGTTAGCTTTCCAGTTTCGTCATTGTCTTCTTTGAGTGCTTTGATTGCTTCCGCACGTTCGCGAGCTTCTGCTTCCTCTTTTGCCCGCAAGTCGCCGGGTTCATTAATGTACATTTCAGGTTCGATCGCGTAGTTGTTAGCTAAACCCTCTTTATCTACGGTGTACCCATCTTTAGTACGAATGCTGTCGGGATTGGCTTGCTCCTCAGTGTTTCCACTTTCTTTTCCTTCTGTGGTAGGGTGCATAAAAGCGTCTCCCTCACGTTCTTGACGCGCTGCTGTCTCAGCCGGAGTAATACCCCGATCGTAGTGAGGAGCTTCCATATTCTCTTCGATGCGTTCGTCTGTAGGTGTTTCCTTGCTAATAGACATGAGGTTACTCCTGAGTATTTATTCAAAACATCTATGATTTATACTTTAAGATTAGCTTTAAACTAGATCAGGAATAAACTATCCTTGGTTGTAGTTTAGGGTACTATACTTAGACTTATAAAATACTATACATATCTGCCTTTAGATTGATGACATTAATTGAATTGCGTGCATTTAAGAATATTTTCTGATGAGAAATCGCAGCTTGCGAGCAGAAACATGAGGAGAGTAGGTTGTGGACATTAGCTGTGCGATCGCACCCAACCAAAGAAACCGGGTTTTTACGAAAATACTTCGCCCTTACCCACAGATTCTCTCAAAAACCCGGTTTCTGAAGCCAAGCTTAAGTCCTACTTAATAAAGCCTGCCATTATTAATCGGGTTTCGCACTCAAGGTCAATGGGGATCTATCTTTCAAGTCACAGAAAAAACAAATTTTTCCGAACAGTGAACCTTTCCCCAACCTCACCCTGTCTAAAAGAATACAACAAGCAAACAGGCTGGTTTACACCAACCACTTAAATTTTATCACAGCGATCAAAATGAAGAAACATTTGTTATTTCTGCCCGGAGTAATTGCCTTAATTATTGCTGCCGCTCCTGTAATTCCTGCATTTACCAATAATGCCGTTGCTGCTGATGCTCAACCAGGTAGAGCAGGTGGAGCGAGAGCGAAATCAAATCAACTGAATTTGACTGATGCTCAAAAGGCACAAATGAAGCAAATTCGAGAATCTAGCCGCCAACAAATGGATGCTATTTTCACTCCAGAGCAAAAAGAACAACTGCGTACAGCTCGGCAACAACGACAAAAACCTAACCTGAATTTGAGTGAAGCTCAAAAAGCGCAACTCAAAGCGATTCGGGAAAATACAAAGAGTCAGATGGATGCGATTATGACTGCTGAGCAAAAGCAAAAACTTCAGGAAATGCGCTCTTCGCGTCAGAGAAATCAACCAGGTCAGTCTCAATAAAACAGACAGTCTGTAATGATTCTTTAATTTAATCAAAAAGCGGAAGAGAAAGATAAATTATTCTCTTTCGTTTTCTGCTTTTAATTAATACCAATAGTGTGATATACTGCTAATAATAAAAGATTAATTAAATAAGTCAAGCCTGATGGAAGAACTATTTACCCTCAAAGACTTACTGCTCAAGGGAGATATTTCAGGGGCATTAATTATAGTCGATGAACTAGAAGAAATGAGCCGCGACGATAAAATTAGCAATATTCGCAGCTATGCTATAATTATGCTGCTGCATTTAATCAAACAGCAGGTAGAAAATCGTACAACTCGCTCTTGGGATATTTCAATTCGCAATTCATCACGCCAAATTCAGAGCAAGAATAAGCGACGTAAAGCAGGTGGTTATTACTTAATACCTCAAGAGTTACGCCTTGCCTTAGAAGAAGCTTATCCAGATGCAATCGATGGGGCTGCATTGGAGGTAGAGTCAGGGCGTTATGAATCAGAAGAATTAGAAACTATGGTTAATAGAGAAGAAATCTTAGATCGGGCAATGGCATTAATTTTACCACCTGAATCCTCGCAGTCTTAATCCAGAAAAAGAAAGCTAGTTAATTACTTGCAATTTTTTAAGTAAATCCACCTAATTAAACATAAGATAAGGATGGCTAAAAAGCTAACTGTATAAACATTCTTCCTTCTTCCTTATACTTATTGCAAAGCAATTATGTCATTGCGAACCCAGCGAAGCAATCGCAAGGTTTTGGGATTGCTTCGTTTCACTCGCAATGACAAGTGTTTATTACTTAGCTTTCTTCTTCGCCGCCGTCGTAGTTGTCGCTTTCTTAGTAGTTGTCTTAGTCGCCGTTGAGGACTTAGCGGCCGTAGTTGTCTTAGTTGACTTCTTCGACTTGCTAGTAGATGTTGTCCCGGAACTTTCCTTAGCGGCTAAAAGGTCGAGCGCCCTTTCTAAGGTAAAATTCTCTACAGCTTCATCCTTCGGCAAAGAAGCATTTATCTTGCCATGTTTCACATAAGGGCCGTAATACCAATTTAATATGAAGCTGCATAGAATAAGGCTTCAAGAATGAAATTGTAAGAAGATAACGAAATGATTTGTTCAGGGGTGATTTGTGCCAAAACTTGATTCAGTCGTTCGCGCAATTGAGCAAGTGTCAGAAA
>NZ_JAQMUA010000116.1:0-7165 GCF_028330895.1 Kamptonema animale CS-326
CCCTCAAACGGCCTTAACTACCAACACAGAACAAGCAGCATCCGCTACTACCTGAGAGCTCACCGAGCCCTCCAAAATTCGCTTCAAACCCGTTAAACCGCGACTCCCAATCACAATCAAATCAGCCTTATAAATATTAGCCAAACGCACAATTTCTTCCGCCGCATCCCCGGCCACAATCTCTACCTCACTCTGGCAAGGTAACTTCTCCTGATAAGATTGCAGCAGCTTTTCAATATGTCGATACGGTAATTCCTCAGAATTGAGATGGGGCTTGTCAGCAATCAATTCAAACTCAGATCCCGCCGAAGAAACCACATGAGAGAGAATAACTTTCGTCTCTGGTTCTAACCGAAATTGGTACACAGCTACCATTACCTGGTCTATAGATTGCGAACCGTCAAGAGCCACCAAAATAGTCTTAAACACTAAAATTCCTCATCCCCGATATTTTCAGTTCGCAGCCGCACCGAGTCAGCGTGAGAAGGCAAACCTTCTGCTTTAGCTAAAACATTAATAGTTTTAGCCACTTTTTGCAGCGCCGTCGGCGAGTATTGAATCAAGCTGGAGTGTTTCATAAAGGTTTCCACTCCCAGCGGTGAGGCGTAACGGGCGGCCCCCGAAGTGGGCAGCGTGTGATTCGGCCCCGCTAAATAGTCTCCCACAGCTTCCGGCGTGGAGCAACCTAAGAAAATTGCTCCGGCGTGGCGGATTTGGTCGAGGAGAGCCCAAGGATCGACTACTTCGAGTTCTAAGTGTTCGGGAGCGAATTCGTTAGATAGTTCTGCCGCAGCTTTTAGGGAATCTACAACTACAACTAAACCGTAGTTGGCGATCGCCTTTTCGGTCAATATCCGGCGCGGGTGTTCCGCCAACTGACGCTCTACTTCCGCCACCACCTTTCTCGCCAATACTGAGTCTGTGGTCAGTAAAATCGCCGCTGCCATTGAATCGTGTTCAGCTTGGGCCAACATATCTGCTGCCACATATACGGGATTGGCCAAACCGTCTGCGATAATCAGCACTTCTGAGGGCCCTGCCAAAGTGTCAATGCCTACAGTCCCATAGACCAGCTTCTTTGCCAGCGTTACATAAATATTACCGGGGCCGGTGATTAAATCTACCTTGGGGATAGTATCTGTACCGTAGGCCAAAGCTGCGATCGCCTGTGCCCCTCCCACCCGATAAATTTCCTCAATTCCGGCTTCCTGGGCCGCTACGAGCACCGCAGGAGCGATCTTTTTCTCCGGCCCTGGGGGAGTACACATGACAATACGCGGTACCTTAGCCACCTTAGCTGGCACGGCATTCATCAGCACCGTACTGGGATAAGCCGCCTGTCCCCCAGGAACGTAAAGCCCAGCTCGGTCTACCGGCGTGTAGCGCTTGCCCAAAACTACCTCGTCTTCCCCAAACTGCACCCATGACTTAGGAATGCGCTGTCGGTGAAAAGCTTCAATCTGTTCGCAAGCCAAGCGGATTGCATCTAATAATTCTTTGGATACTTGCTGGTAGGCCGCGTCCAATTCGGAGCCGCTCACCCGCAAGTCTTCGACATTTAGGGAAAGGTGGTCGAATTCAGCGGTATAGTGCAGCAGAGCCTTGTCGCCTTTGCGCTTTACGGCTTGGAGCACTTCCCGTACCGTTGCCTCTTTGTGAACAACCAAGTCGTCGTGGGTGCGATCGCAGATTCGTCGCAGTTCAGCTTGTGCTTCAACCCACTGAGTTATGATTCGCAGCATGGAGATTAGGAATGCCTACCGTAGGAATTGCCCGCCAGAAGAGCGGGGGAGCGGGGGAGGGGGAGCGGGGGAAGGGGGCGCGGAGGGGAGGGGGCGGGGGGAGAGGGAGCGGGGAGATTTTTTCACCTCTGCTCCTCTGCTTCTCTGCCCCCCTGCTGCCCTCCGTCCCCGCTCTTCTGCTAACCCTTAATCCTTGTTATAGCTTAACCTAGATTTTTTGGGGAATCGCGATTTAATGGGAATAGATGTTATATTAGTTTGTCCGGTACTTTGTATTTTTAATTCAATACCAGCCAGAAATCACTGCCGACTATGCCCAATATTAAGTCCGCCATCAAACGAGTCGAAATTGCCGAGCGCAACCGACTGGAAAACAAAGCCTACAAGTCTGCTGTCAAAACTCTGATGAAGAAGTATTTGGCAGCCGTTGATACCTACGCCGCCGCTCCTACTCCCGAATCAATGGAGCAAGTACAGCAGCGGATGTCTGAGGCTTTCAGCAAAATCGATAAAGCTGTAAAGCGCGGCGTGTTACACCGCAATAATGGCGATCGCAAAAAATCTCGCTTGGCTAAGGCTCTCAAACGCAAGCAGACCCCAGTTGTCAATTAAAAATTAAAAATTAAAAATTAAAAATTCAATTATTTTTAATTTTTAATTGATAACTCTGACATACTCCTAAAAAACATAGTGCAGCTAATTGATACTCACGTTCACATCAACTTTGAGACGTTTAAGGACGATCTAGAAGCCGTGCGAGAGCGGTGGCGAGCAGCGGGAGTAGTCCGTCTGGTGCATTCTTGCGTAGAGCCGGAAGAATTTGCCGGAATTCAGGCGATCGCCAACCGCTTTGAGGAAGTATCCTTTGCCGTCGGTCTCCATCCCCTAGATGCCTCTAAGTGGACGGAATCAACAGCAGAACAAATTTTAGAGCTGGCTAGTTCAGACTCTAGAGTAGTAGCGATCGGCGAAACCGGGTTGGACTTTTATAAAGCCAGCAACGCTCAGCAACAGATAGAAGCCTTTACCTCTCAACTGGCGATCGCCCAAAAGCTCAATAAACCCGTCATCATCCATTGTCGTGACGCAGCCGCGCCAATGGCAGAAATGTTGCGGGAATTTTGGCAAACTTCTGGGCCAGTTCGAGGTGTGATGCACTGCTGGGGGGGAACCCCAGAAGAAACCGAATGGTTCTTAGACCTGGGCTTCTACATCAGCTTCAGCGGGACTGTCACCTTTAAAAAAGCTGTCCAAATTCAAGAATCAGCTCGCAGAGTCAACAGCGATCGCCTCCTGATCGAGACCGACTGCCCATTTCTCGCCCCCGCCCCCAATCGCGGCAAACGCAACGAACCAGCCTACGTGCGCCACGTAGCCGAGGAAGTTGCTAGATTAAGAGGAGTGTCCTTAGAAACTCTCTGCCAGCAAACTACCCAAAATGCCTGCGCTCTCTTTGACCTATCAGAGCACAAATAGTGCCAGAATATAGGATTGGGGATCGGCAATCAGCCCTTGAGTAAAACGGGCATTAATCTAGAAATTGTCGATGGCGCGACTTCCCCAACAACAAAAGGTCTACAGCCTGCTAGTATCGCAATTGCGTCCTATAATTTAAAGAGAGGAAACCGCGATCGTAATGAATTGGCACTGTATCTTCAAAAATATCAAAAATCGCGAGTTCCGCTTGCGGGATTTAATCACACCAATGTCATCAATTTTAGTAGTCAATTTGGGAAAGGCTTTCCCCAAAACTGGCAGAGCAATAGAACGCATCAGAGCATATTGTCTAGAAAATCCCTCTACAGTAAATCTGCTGTCAGTTTTGGGTATTGGTGCGCCTGGGAAACTGCTACCCAACAATCTACATATAAATATTCCATAAAAAGCAATAAGCAACAAACGACAAGTACAAGAGTCCCGTTAGGGCGTTCTTAGAAAGGCAAGAGCCACACAGTTTGAGGAAACCAATGACTAATCAGATTTACACACCACAACCCAGCTTCACCTTACCTGACCTGATCGAAATTCAGCGGGCATCATTCCGCTGGTTTCTAGAATCGGGCCTAATCGAAGAACTAGATAGCTTTTCGCCCATCACCGACTACACGGGAAAACTAGAACTCCACTTCTTAGGCAAAGACTTCAAACTCAAGCGCCCCAAATACGACGTAGACGAAGCCAAGCGTCGGGATAGCACTTATGCCGTCCAAATGTACGTCCCCACCCGCCTGATTAACAAAGAAACAGGCGAAATCAAAGAAATGGAAGTCTTCATCGGGGATTTGCCCTTGATGACAGAGCGCGGTACCTTCATCATCAACGGTGCAGAACGAGTCATAGTCAACCAAATCGTGCGATCGCCCGGAGTCTACTACAAATCGGAAACAGACAAAAACGGCCGCCGCAGCTACAACGCCTCCCTCATCCCCAACCGAGGCGCGTGGTTGAAATTTGAGACGGATAAAAACGATTTAGTATGGGTGCGAATCGACAAAACCCGCAAACTCTCCGCCCAAGTCTTGCTCAAGGCCCTGGGACTGACCGACGGTGAAATCCTCGATGCTCTGCGCCACCCGGAATACTTCCAGAAAACCATTGAAAAAGAAGGTCAGTTTGGGGAAGAAGAAGCCTTAATGGAACTCTACCGCAAGCTGCGACCGGGGGAACCGCCGACAGTAGCCGGGGGAGAACAATTGCTGCATTCCCGTTTCTTTGACCCGAAACGCTACGACCTCGGAAAAGTGGGACGTTACAAGCTCAACAAAAAGCTGCGCCTCTCCGTTCCCGACACCATGCGCGTGCTCACTCCCCAGGATATTCTCTCTTGCGTGGATTATCTGATTAACCTGGAATTTGATATCGGCTCTACGGATGATATCGACCACTTGGGCAATCGCCGCGTCCGTTCCGTAGGCGAACTGTTGCAAAACCAAGTCCGGGTGGGACTTAACCGCTTAGAGCGGATCATTCGGGAACGGATGACTGTCAGCGATGCCGAATCCCTGACTCCCGCTTCCCTGGTGAATCCCAAACCATTAGTAGCGGCAATTAAGGAATTTTTCGGGAGTTCTCAGTTATCGCAGTTCATGGATCAGACTAATCCCCTGGCAGAACTGACCCACAAACGCCGACTTTCAGCCTTGGGCCCCGGCGGTTTGACCAGGGAAAGAGCGGGTTTTGCGGTGCGAGACATTCACCCCTCCCACTACGGCCGGATTTGCCCGATTGAAACCCCGGAAGGGCCCAATGCGGGTTTGATTGGTTCCTTGGCAACTCACGCGCGGGTGAATCCCTACGGATTTTTGGAAACGCCGTTTTATCCAGTGGAAAAAGGGCGAATATTGCGCGATCGCGCCCCTGCTTACATGACTGCGGATGAGGAAGATGACCTCCGCGTTGCCCCCGGTGATATTCGCACTGATGCTGAAGGCAACATTCAAGGGGATTCCGTACCCGTGCGCTATCGTCAGGAGTTCACAACCACGACTCCCATGCAGGTAGACTATGTGGCCGTGTCTCCCGTGCAGATTGTCTCTGTGGCAACTTCCCTGATTCCCTTCTTAGAACACGATGACGCGAACCGGGCGCTGATGGGCTCGAATATGCAGCGGCAAGCAGTACCTTTGTTATTGCCAGAACGCCCCTTAGTGGGGACGGGTTTGGAAGCTCAAGCGGCGCGAGATTCGGGGATGGTGGTAGTTTCTAAGTTTGATGGGGAAGTAGTCTATATTGACGCTACTCGGATTATTGTCAAGAGCATTAAGCCCAATGCCGTTGAGGAAGAAGTGCATTTTAGCATTCGCGACTACAGCGATTTGCGGCAGAAAAATCCCCATGCTTTTAAGGCCAAATATGCCGGTTTTATCGAGTACGAACTTCAGAAATACCAGCGTTCCAACCAAGATACTTGTCTCAATCAGCGGCCGCTGATTTATGAAGGGGATTTTGTCGTAGCAGGGCAGGTGTTAGCGGATGGCTCTTCTACGGAGGGGGCGGAGTTAGCTCTAGGTCACAATATCTTAGTAGTTTATATGCCTTGGGAAGGCTACAACTATGAAGATGCGATGCTGATTTCCGAGCGCTTAGTTTATGAGGATGTTTATACTTCCATTCACATTGAGAAGTATGAAATCGAAGCTCGACAAACTAAACTGGGGCCTGAAGAAATTACCCGCGAAATTCCGAATGTAGGGGAAGATTCCCTGCGTCAATTAGACGAACAAGGCATTATCCGTAAGGGGGCCTGGGTAGAAGCTAGCGATATTTTGGTGGGGAAAGTTACGCCCAAGGGGGAAAGCGACCAACCGCCAGAGGAGAAATTATTGCGGGCAATTTTCGGGGAGAAGGCCCGCGATGTCCGAGATAATTCTCTCCGAGTTCCCAACGGGGAGAAGGGGCGCGTCGTGGACGTGCGGGTGTTTACGCGCGAACAGGGGGATGAATTACCACCGGGGGCGAATATGGTGGTGCGGGTGTACGTGGCCCAGAAACGCAAGATCCAAGTGGGGGATAAGATGGCGGGGCGACACGGGAATAAAGGTATCGTCTCGCGGATTTTGCCGAAGGAAGATATGCCTTATTTGCCCGATGGCCGGCCCGTAGATATCGTCCTCAATCCTTTGGGCGTACCGTCGCGGATGAACGTGGGCCAGATCTTTGAATGCCTGTTGGGATGGGCGGGTGAGAATTTGGGCTTGCGGTTTAAGATCGTGCCTTTTGATGAAATGCACGGGGCTGAGAAATCGCGGGAAAGCGTACACGGGAAGTTACGGGAAGCGCGGGAGAAAACGGGTAAGGGTTGGATTTTTGATGAAAATCATCCAGGGAAATCTACTGTTTTTGACGGACGGACTGGGGAGGCTTTCGATCGCCCGATTACTGTGGGCGTGGCTTATATGCTCAAGCTCGTTCACTTGGTTGATGATAAGATTCACGCCCGGTCTACGGGGCCCTATTCTTTGGTTACTCAGCAACCTTTGGGTGGTAAGGCTCAGCAAGGAGGTCAACGGTTTGGAGAGATGGAAGTATGGGCGCTGGAGGCCTTTGGCGCGGCTTATACTTTGCAGGAACTTTTAACTGTGAAGTCCGATGATATGCAGGGACGCAATGAAGCCTTGAATGCGATCGTTAAGGGTAAGGCGATACCGCGTCCTGGTACGCCGGAATCCTTTAAGGTGCTAATGCGCGAGTTGCAGTCTTTGTGTTTGGACATTGCCGTTCACAAGGTAGAGACTGCGGAAGATGGGTCTTCGCGAGATGCAGAGGTCGATTTGATGGCTGATGCTCTTGGGAGGCGATCGCCTTCTCGGCCTACTTACGAATCGATTTCTAGAGACGAAATTGAAGACGAAATGTAGACCTGATGGTTAGTGGTTAGTGGTTGGTTGTTAGTTGTTAGTGCTTTCGTAGTAGCGACTTTAGTC
>NZ_JAQMUA010000117.1:0-4014 GCF_028330895.1 Kamptonema animale CS-326
AGCTATAAGTTACAGGCTTTTTGCGGCGAGCGCCCACTTTACATTTAATTTCCTTACACCCAACTAACAAGCAACAACTAACAACTAACAACTAACAAACTTATTCTTGGGGAGCAGGAGCGGACAAACCGACTTGGCGTGCAGGCTTTAAAACCACTGCTTTTTCCCCTTTAGATTTAGCATTTTTCCCCACATGATTAGCCACTACTCCTAAGCAGGGAATGCCAAAACTTTCTAATTGACTGAGGACTTGCTTAACTACAGAATTCTTAGTTTTGAGAACAGCCACAACCATCAAGATCCCCTCTGTCCGCGCCCCGATAAAATTAGCATCTTTAGCATCAATAAGCGGGGGCGTATCATAAATCACTAAATCAAACTTTGTTTGAAATTCCTCCATTAAATGCGCCATAAAACTAGAACTCATTCGTCTAGCAGCACCCGGCAAAGGAATCCCAGCCGTCAACACAAACATATTATCAGCTAGAGGCGATCGCTGAATAATATCATTCGGCTCCAGCTTATTACAAAGTAGATCGCTCAGACCTCTGAAGTTGGGTAAATCTAATAAAGTATGTAGCGTTGGCGAATGCAAATTTGCATCTACTAACAGCACTCGTTGACCAGCAAGAGCCGCAACTTCAGCTAAGTGTAAAGCTACAGTAGATTTACCGTCACCAGGTGCAGCCGAAGCAATAGTTAAGGAGCCAATCTGACGGTCTGAGAATAAAAAACAGAGATTAGTGTAGAGAGAATCAAAAGCTTCTAAAAATGGAGATGAACTCCTGCTAGCGAGATCGTTGCTGACTAAAGAAGCATAACCATTCCGATGCTCGCGCGCTAATTTTTCAGAATCTTTATCTAAAGGAATTACCCCTAACATCGGTAATTGAATTGCATCTTTAATATCCTCAGCTACGTAGAAAATATTGCGTCTCTTTTCTATCCACAAAGCAGCTAGCATACCCAATACTAGAGCACCCACTACCGCCATCGCAAATTTGTTTTTAGCTTTACTGGGAGCCGGCTCTAAATTTCCAGCGGGATCGAGAGGTATCCGAGGCTTAGAAATCAGTTCCCAAGGCACTTGGTTTTGAGCTGCTTGCACTCGCAACGTTTCTCGCTGAGTCAAAAGTTGGTCGCGGGTTTTAGTCGCAATTTCCAACTGTTGCGACAATTCATTATACTGACGAGCCACGGCCGGAAATAGTTTAGCTTGTCGGTTTAAATCGTCTCTGGCTTGCGATATTGCTTGATTGCGAACTTCTAAAACCTGAATTTGATTAGCGGTATCAACTAATTGTTTAATCAGTCCTACGCGAATCGAATTTTGAAAGCTCATTACTTTAGAATTGTTGGCATCAACTCCTAAGTTCTGTCCGATAATCCGCTGGGTTTGCTGATTGAGTAAATCTAACAAGTTTGCTCGCTTGCGTTCTAGAGCTTCTAGCAGGGGATTAGCAGATTTAAACCGCGCCGATTCTAAAGCAATTTGACTTTCTACTTCCTTCACCTTTACCAGTAATTCTTTATACTGAGGTTCTTCGCTCAAAGCGGAAGCAGCAATAGCTTCATTGGGGGTAAAATCTAATTGTTTCTGCAAGTTAGCATAAAGCGATCTCTGTTCTTCCAATAGCCTTTGAGTTTCTAATTCCTGAGTTTCAATAGTGCGAACTTGGGTGAGTAATTCTTCTCCTTGCACTTTCGGATCGCTGATTCTTTGCTGCTGCTGCAATTGCTGTAACCTTGATTTAAGGTCATTTACACGCTGCTGCAAGCCGGGAAGTTGATCTTCAATAAATTTAACACCTTCTCCAATACGGCTTTTCCGTTCTTCAAGGCTGTATTTTAAATATTTCTTAGCCATTTCATCTAAAATAAACTGTACCATCTCTGGGTCTTGTCCCAGATACCGAACTTCAATAATCTTCGTTTGGTCAAGTATATTACTGCCGACGCGGATTACCAGTAATCCTCTTTTAAACTCTTCGTAGGTAAACTTGGGATATTTAGTTTTAATGCGATCTACGATTGCATTAAGCATTTGAGGGCTCTGTAGAATCTCAAGCTGAGTGGGGTAATCCAAGCTAAAAATATCTCGATTTGGCACTGCCGAGTCACTGCGAGCGAGGGTGGAAGGCTCAGCAATTCTAGCTTCATTAGTCACAGGTTCTACTAAAAGCCGAAAATCTCCTTGATAGGTTTTTTTAGAAGTTTTGATATAAAATCCTGCCCCAACTGCGATTAAAGTTGTAATCGCAAGAATTAGCCATGCTTTTCGCCGGAATGTTCGCAAAAATGGGGCAAAGTTTAATCCTTTTTGAGGCGGGGGACTAGGCTCATCTGTATCGGCGACAGGTAATTCTTGAAATTGTCGGCCTCGTTTACCAATTGATACAATTTTATCTCCCTGTTCTGTCTCCATGTTCACCTCTGATGGTTATTTGTCCGCTCACTCAATTACGCCTTTAAATGCCTGTATCAATCAAAAGTTTACTATGTGTCACCTCTAAAAAATTTACTTTACATCTAGCTCAACTATAAAATCTATGTGGTATGTGGGATAGCCGCTAGTTAGATGCAAGTTAGATGGGTACAGCTTACGATCTAGGATCGTTTTTAAGACTTCCGATCGATTTAAAATCACCAGACGTAGTATTTTCTAATTGCCTCCCAACTCTAACCCCTTTTGCTTCAAATTTTTGTAGCATTGTGCAGGATATTGGTAGAGCATATACTATGCTAACATAACTGCACAGTGCCGCTTAAACTCAGCATTGCAGCAAATTTCTCCTGGCAATAGGCATGACAATTGCTTATTTAGTTAATCAATACCCGAAGGTTAGTCATAGTTTCATCCGTAGAGAGATTGTCGCAGTCGAAACTTGTGCTAGTAGAGTTGCACGTTTTTCCATCCGTTCTTGCGACGCTGAACTTGTAGATGGAGCAGATAAAGTAGAGGAAGATTTGACACGAACCGTCCTCGAAATTGGAATGCTAGGCTTACTCTGGAGCCTGTTATGGACTGCTGCAACTAAGCCGCTGCGATTTTTCAGGGCGTTAGTGTTGATGTTCCGGGTTGGCTGGCATTCAGAAAGGGGCATTTTGCGCCATTTTGCTTACTTAGCCGAGGCCTGCGTGCTTCTGGGTTGGCTTTCAGAGGTGGGTGCGACACACCTTCACACTCACTTTGGGACAAATTCTACAACTGTAGCGATGCTGTGTCGCGTTTTAGGCGGCCCTCCCTACAGTTTTACTGTTCACGGCCCAGAAGAATTTGATAAGGCTACGGTTTTAGCCTTAGATGAAAAAATTAAGAGTGCGGCTTTTGTGGTGGCGGTGAGTTCTTTCGGCAAAAGTCAGTTATGCCGATGGTGCGATCGCGCTCAGTGGTCTAAAATTCATATCATTCACTGCGGAGTAGATGCTGAGTTTTTGACTCAACCGCTGGTTCCCATACCGCAGGAACCTCGCTTAGTTTGTGTTGGTAGGCTTAGCGAACAGAAAGGCCACTTGCTATTAGTAGAAGCTGCCCACGAGTTAGCAGTTTCTGGCTTGAAATTTAAGTTGATATTAGTAGGTGATGGCGCACTCAGAGAGGAGATCGCCTCTTTGATTGCCAAGTTCAATCTACAAGAATATATAGAAATTACTGGCTGGGCGACAGGTGCGGAAGTTAAGGAACAAATTCTGGCGGCGCGAGCTCTGGTATTACCGAGTTTTGCTGAAGGTTTGCCAGTAGTGCTGATGGAAGCTTTAGCTTTGGGTCGTCCTGCGATCGCTACCTATGTCGCGGGTATCCCAGAGTTAGTTGAACCTGGTGTCTGCGGCTGGTTAGTTCCCGCCGGTTCAGTCAGTACACTAGCAGAAGCAATGCGGGCTGCTTTAGAATCGCCACCAGAAGTACTAGAAAAAATGGGTAAAGTAGGACGCGATCGCATTGCTCAAAATCACGATGTTGCTGTGGAGGCGAAGAAATTAGTAGCGCTAATGGCTAATGGCTAATGGCTAATG
>NZ_JAQMUA010000012.1:0-2458 GCF_028330895.1 Kamptonema animale CS-326
GCTTAAATTTCGGTGGGAAATAGTCATAAAAGCTTCAATTAAACGAGCGATATCTGACTCTGTATTTCCCAGGCTAATAATAAATGTTAAATGCTGTAACATTGGCAATTCAGCAGTCACGCCTAATTCTTCATTAAGAATTTCATCAACGGCAAAGCCACTCAATCCGAAATCAGATACTTTAACAGTTAACCTAGTTGAATCTAAGCTAACAAAACCAGGAGTATTTAAAAGTTCTAAAACTGATAATCCTGGAATTTCACTAAGGCGCGATCGCGCTGTCTCAGCTAACATTAAAGTTCGCGTCATTAACTCTTCTCCATGCAGTGCCATTTGCTGACGAGCTGCATCTAAAGATGCTAAAAGTAGATAACTAGGACTGGTAGATTGAACCAATTGTAAGGCTCTATTTAGTCTAGATATATTAATATAATTTCCCTGAACGTGCAACATAGAAGCCTGAGTCATTGCACCCAGAATTTTATGAGTAGATTGTACCGTTAAATCCGCACCACAACTCAACGCAGTTTTTGGTAAATCTGGATGAAAGTTGAAATGTGCGCCGTGTGCTTCATCTACTAATAAAGGAATATGATATTGATGTGTAAGTTGCGCGATCTCCTCTAAATTTCCACATACGCCGTGATAAGTTGGATAAACTACCATCACCGCTTTAGCATCGGGATGTTTTTCTAAAGCAATTGCTAAATTTTTCGGTGTAATACAGTTAGCTATATCCCAATTAGCATCATATTCAGGATTAACAAAAATTGGAATTGCACCAGAAAGAATTAAACCTGAAATAGCCGATTGATGGATATTTCGAGGTAAAATAATCTTGTCTCCCTGAGTACAAGTAGCCAAAATTGCAGCTACGATCCCGCAAGTAGAACCGTTGGTTAAAAACCAAGTAAATTCTGCACCAAATGCCTCAGTAGCTAACTGTTGCGCTTCTAAAATTACACTTTCGGGAGCAAATAGATTATCTAACTCTGGTAACTCTGGCAAATCTGCACGAAATACAGCTATTCCTAACAAGTCAGAAAGGGGTTTTGATATGCCTACCCCCCGCTTATGTCCCGGTGCATAAAATGGCGCATTGGACTTATTTGTACAATCTCGTAAGGCATCTAGTAAAGGCATTTTTACTTGAGACTTTATACGTGACACGCTTAATCCTTTTAATCTACAGGACTTAGGTATTGTAACGATGTAACAAGGTTTTGAGATTGCTTTATTACGTAAGCGCTACGCGCAGGCTACGCCAACGCAATGACACAAATAAGTTGTTTTTACGAACGATGTAACAAGGTTTTGAGATTACTCCATTACAGGGAAAAAACAAGTTATTTTTGCGTAAGTCTTAATCTATTTTAGGGGAATTGCTAACTCCGCAGACTGACGTTCTTCGCGTTCTTTCTCATTCATCTCATCAAGTTTACCCCATACTTCTTGCATTAACTCTTCTAAACCAACACGGCTAACAGCAGAAATCAATAAAACTGGAGCTTTTGCTAGTTCACCTAGTCTGCTAATTAGACTATGAATTTCTTCACTTTCAGTATCAATCGCATCCACTTTATTGACAGCTAAAATTAGTTGTCGATCCGCCAAACCTCGCCCGTAAGCCTTTAATTCTTCCTGAATAGTTAGATAATTTGCAACCGGATCTTCATCAGTAATATCAATCAAATGCAGCAATAAACGAGTGCGTTCAATATGGCGTAAAAAGTCATGACCAAGGCCTGCACCCGCGTGTGCTCCCTCAATTAACCCTGGAATATCAGCAAAAACTGTGCCGTCACCGGTAGGCTTTCTTACTACTCCTAAATTGGGTACTAAAGTTGTAAATGGGTAATCTGCTATTTTGGGTCTGGCAGCAGACAAAGCAGAAATTAGCGTAGATTTTCCCGCATTTGGTAAACCAATAATTCCGACTTCAGCTAATAGCTTTAACTCTAGCCGTAACATCCGTACTTCACCATCTTTTCCCGGCATAGCATAATCGGGAGCGCGGTTAGAATTGGTCAAAAAACATTTATTTCCCAATCCACCTTTACCTCCTTGAGCAACACAAAGAGTTTGACCAGGTTTAATTAAATCTCCGAGAAGTTCGTTAGTTTCAGCATCATATACAACTGTGCCACAAGGAACCTCAATAGTGCGTTCGCTTCCCTGAGCCCCTGTCATATTTTTTGGCCCGCCGCGTTTGCCATCTTCTCCTTTAAAAATGCGGGCGTATCTAAAATCTAGGAGTGTTTGTAGGCGTTCTACTGCTACCATATTTACAGAACCGCCTTTGCCACCATTGCCGCCGGAAGGCCCGCCGGCTGGGACGTATTTCTCCCGTCGAAATGCTACCATACCGTCGCCGCCTTTGCCAGCTACGACTTGAATTTCTGCCTGATCTATGAATTGCATAATTTGGTAATTGGTAATTGGTAATTGGTAATTGGTA